>JAAZPT010000169.1 GCA_012797085.1 Christensenellaceae bacterium
ACTTTTTGAATTTTGTATAACAAAGAACCATACAAGATTAATTCATGTATGGTGTAAATTTGAGGTTATATTAGATTATAATAAACATATTATTTTAAGTTAAAATTATTTATAGTAATGCATATATTTAATAATGAAAGCTATTTGAGTGCTATTAATTAGACATAATAGCCACTAAATCTTGTTCTTTAGTAACATACGAACCAATAGATACTAATATTTCTTCAATTAAGCAATCATGTGGTGCCGTTAAAACATTTTCCATTTTCATAGACTCCAAAACCATTAATTTTTCACCTTTTTTTACTTTCGTTCCAACACTAACATCAATTTCAATAACTGTTCCTGGTAAGGTAGCCTTTATTATTGATGTACTGTTTTCTTCTTCAGTAAAATCGAAATCTGGAACATATGCATATTCTTTATTATCAATGTCTAATGTTTCAAACGACTCATTTGTTTTTTTTAGAATTTTGGCAGAAAAATTATCAATTTCCACCAAATATTTGTTTCCATTTAATTTAATATCAAACTTCATGCTCATAACTCCTTTTAACTAATTATAAATAGAAATATTTTTTATTCTTATATCTTTAATATTTACACAATTACAATATGAAATAATTGCAGTGAATAATGCATAAAGAATTTCATTTTCGTCATTCAATATAATAGGACGAACATTTTTTATATTTTCTTTTTCTGTATTTTGATGACATTCGAAAATAAAAGTACCATCATCATATAATTCATTTTTTGAAAAAAACTTATCTGCTAGCTGTGGAAACATAACTCGTATTAATGTGTCTTCCTGATTATATCCTTCTTCCAAACATTTTTTCTTTTCTATTAAATAATTATCAGCTTTCCTAATATTTGAGGTGTCACAAGAAAAACATTTTTTGATATTAATATCTATAGGAGCAGGAGTTTTTCCATATTGTCCTTCAACATATGCTTTGATTTCATTAATAACAATTTTATATCGTTCACCAGCAATAAGATTTGCAACAGCTTGAGTACCAACAATTTGACTTATAGGCGTAACCAATGGTGGATATCCCAATTCCTTACGAACTAATGGAATCTCATCCATTAAATCATCCATTCTATCTAAAATTCCTTGTTCTTTCATTTGTGAAAGTAAATTGGAATACATTCCACCCGGAATCTGACTAACTAAGCATCTTGTATCTGTTTGAAGTGAATGATAATCAATTATATTATCTTCAAACATTTTTTTAAATACTTGTTTAAAATGGTTATTTATGATTGATATTCTGTTCATATCCAAAGAAATTTCTTTACCCATATTTATTGCAGTTAAAGCCATTGTTTCTGTTGGTGCTAAAGATGTTCCGCCAGAAAAAGAAGAAATTGCTGTATCTATAACATCTATTCCAGCTTCAATAGCCTTTAAGCAAGTCATTTGCGCTAGTCCGCAAGTATTGTGTGTGTGTAAGATAACTGGAACTTTTAAAACTTTTTTCAATTCTTTAACCAAATCAAAAGCTATATTAGGCATTAAACAACCTGACATGTCTTTGATACAAATAGATGAAGCTCCTAGTTCTTCCATTTCTTTTGCTATTTCAACAAATTTTTTAACATTGTGAACTGGGCTTACTGTATAACAAATTGCACAGGAAGGATGACCTCCAAACTCTAAAGTTGCCTTTACTGCATCTTTAATATTTTCAATATCATTCAAAGCATCAAATATTCGAATTATATCTATTCCATTTTTTATTGCAGCTTTAATAAAATCTTGTACAATTTCAGTAGGATAATGATTATATCCTAATAAATTTTGTCCACGTAAAAGCAT
>JAAZPT010000440.1 GCA_012797085.1 Christensenellaceae bacterium
ACACTTCCTCGCGGAACTTGTGGAGATAGCATTGTATGGCAATTTCACATTCACCATGTGAGATCCCTACAGGGCATCTCACCCGGGAAGAGTGGGAACAGATCATCGAACGGAGTGGTGGTCTCGAATCGTTCGGGGCCGTCTACACCGTCGAGTTCCTCGACGCCTACGAGGTTATCAATGCTGGATGGGTGTTCAAAGGAGAGAACCGACGCATCCGGAACTACGTCGCGCGTAGGATGCGGCAGGATGGTTGGAACGTCGAGGTATCCCGGACATGGGATCCCGGGAAGGGTGAGTTCGTGACCCTGGAGGCCGTGAGGCCGAGGGAACCATGAAACCAACCCTTTATTCGAAATACCGGATAAACGCTCGCCACATCGCTGAGATGTCGTGGGGTACCGGAGGAACAAGCAGTTATAGAACAAATCGTCGCGGGGCGTACTACTACTCGTGTAGTAGTCACGGAGGGTATGTTGTCGATAGCCGTGCTCTCTCACGGAAAGAGATTGTGGAAATTAACCAGCATATCCGACCGGACAATCTCCGCCTCTACCTGGCCTATGAGGACGCGGGTCACGAGAAGCGTGAGTATGTGATTGCGGTCTCGTATGACGAATTCTACAAGCATTACACGTCACATACCCAGACCCCATTCGTTCGCATCCCCAAAGGAATGCGGAGTCTCGGATGGGTTGATCATCCGGTATACCTCTTCGAAGAAGATGTTGCCTGGTCGGTCCTCGAACGGATCACCGATATCAGGGAAACGTGGAGAGGCGAGATCTCCGAGGATCTGCGGAAAGAACACGAGTTCACCATTAAAGAGACGTTCGAAAAGTGGTATGGCTACTACAAAGAGGATGATGGCAATGAGAAAATTTGAATTTATCGTAAACGGGAAGGGGTTACACATCATCTCTCCCTACGACGATACAAGGACACCGAGAAGGGTGTTGAAGGGCTGGGAGTCCTTTACCGGTTGGTATTGGTTCTCCTTCGAGGAGGTGGAACCTGGGTTCCACTTCGGACTGGTCCAGGGTATAGAGGATGAACTCGGGTACTTTTCCGAGGCTGAACTCAATAAGATCCCCACGATATGGCGGATCAAGAAAACCGATCTACCATACGCTGGCAGGAGATGATGACGATATGTGGTTCGAGGAACCGGCGGTGAAGCGCTATATCATAGCGCACACCCCTTTTACCAGGGGTGACGGCGTTGAATTGCCAACGCGGATCATTCTCGTGCGATACGACGTTCAACCCGATACTACCCAACCACACGAATACTCCATCCATTATCAGACTGATACCGGGTGGATATTCTACGGAGACTATATCAAGCCATCGTGGCTTGGTGACAGGTGGCAGACGAACGATGTGAACCTTTCAGAGGCATACTGTGCGTTTCTGGAAAGGATCATTCGAAACGCCAAAGAGTTCCCAGCAGGGAACGTGAGTAACATACCAATGGGGATAACGGTATGTGATCCCCCACTGGAGATTTAATCATGGCAACACGATGCAACATAGAGTTCGTCACTACATGGACGGATTCTGAGGGAGAGAAGCATATCAATATGCGTACGGTA
>JAAZPT010000170.1 GCA_012797085.1 Christensenellaceae bacterium
TTATGCCAGTGTTTTTATAAATAAAGGCTATATTATCAGGCCTTACACCTCCACCAGCAAGTATTTCAATGTTATTGCCGTATTCCTTTTGCAGTTTTTTTAAATTCTCCATGCCAAGTTCCACGTTAGCTTTTAAACCGCTTGTAAGCACCCTGTCAACACCAAGCTTTATTAATATTTCTATATTTTTTATGTTGCCTGCTATATCAAAGGCTCTGTGGAATACAAACTTTTTGCCGTTATTATGGCAAATATCCACAAATAGTTTGGTGGTGTTTTCATCTATTGTAAAATCGCTGTTAAGGGCGCCAAAGGCAATGCCATCACAAAGTTTTACAATATTATTTGCCTGTGTTTTCATTATAGCAATTTCGTATTCATCATATACAAAATTGCCGGGACGTATACGTATCATAGCTATTATTTCAAGTTTTGTGTTGTTTTTTATGGCCTCTATTACTTCAATAAAAGGTGTTAAACCGCCCAATTCAAGGGAGCTGTTAAGCTCTATTCTTTTTACATTATTGTTATTGCAAATTATAGCATCCTTTAGTGAAGCACAACAAACTTCAAGCATAGTTTCACCTCCAAATTAATGTAATTCTAACAGTATTTTAAAAGCAAATCAATAATGCCGATAATCATTGACTATAATTGAAAATTATTGTTTAATGTATAAATGTAAGGAGGGTGGAGGGGTGATGATTAACTATCAAATTTTAAGTTATGAATATAGAGGGAATGTACTTGACCTTAGCCATATGGGCAATATTGCAATTGTTGATAAACAAGGCAATATTATTTGCAGTGTTGGCGAGCCCGATACCCCCACCTGCTACCGTAGTGCCTCAAAGCCTATACAGGCCTTGCCCACTATAGCATTAGGCAATGAATATAATTTAAGCCCCATGGAGCAAAGCATATTTTCGGGAAGCCAAACAGGTGAAATTTTACACACAAGTGTTTTGGAAAGCATATTAAATAAAACAGGGTTAAAAGAAGAATATCTTATTATGAAGCCCTGCTACCCCGCTGATGAAAAGCATCGCAACAGCCTTATAGTAAAGGGTATGCCCAAGCGTAAAATATATCATAATTGTGCAGGCAAACATATTGCGGCCATGTTGTTGCAAAGAGCCTTAGGTGGTAAGGTTGAAGAATATTGGCAGGAAAATTCCCCGGTACAACAAGCTATAAAAAAGGCAGTATGCATATTAAGCGAAGTTGATGATGCTGTTGTAAGTACAGATGGCTGTGGTGTGCCGGTATTTACAGTACCCCTAAAAAATATTGCTATAGCATATAAAAACTTGGCGTGTATAAATACTATAAAGGATGAAATATTAAAAAATGCCGCCCGGTATTATATACCGATATTGCATCAAAATCCGATTATGCTAAGGGGTACAGGCTACTTCTGTACTCTTATGAATATGGACAGTAATATTATAGCTAAAGGCGGCGCCAACGGTGTTTACGGCTTTGGTATAAAGGATAAGGGCGTTGGCGTAGCTTTTAAATTGGCGGATGGCACAGAGGATTCATGGACACTTATAGCTATAGAAATTTTAAAAATATTAGATAGCTTAAGCCCGGAACATGAAGAACGTCTTTTAAGCCTTAAACCGTACGAGATATATAATGATAATAACAATGTTGTAGGTAAGCGAGTGCCTGCATTCAAACTAAAGGGGGATATTAAAAATTAATACTTTTGATAGAGTAGATGAATTTATAGATAATTTTGAAGAATTTGAAATTATAGAGGATACAAACAACGAAAGCCTTGGTCAAATAAAATTAACTATACTTAACCCGTTTTTTTATGATAATGATTTAATTGTAGTTTTTGATAGTGAATACAGCCTGTTTTTTAAAGATTGGCATCAAAACTTCAAAAATGATGAAACGGGCTTTAACCATTTAATTAAAAATACAGAGGGTATTTTATTCGGTCGTTATAAAATTTTAAATATTTATAATGATAATGGTCATAAAAAAAGTATTTTAATACCGACTTATGCAGATAGCGAAATTATAGAAAACTTGATAGATGAAAATCACTATGCGTTGGTAAACTATTGGATAGCCGCTAAAAACAGAAAATATCAATACGGCAAAAACGGAAAAATAAACGAGGGTAAATATGATGGTGTGCCTGTAAGCGACCTTATTATGATGCAGGATGTAGTTAAAAGCCTTATTGATGAAAGTGAAAAATCTAAACATTCTGCAGAAAATGACTTTGAGCGAGGTAAGGCGGAGGGCTTGCGCCTTGCTATAGATAAAATACACGAAGCCTACTTGTTGCGACATTTAGAAGGCATAACTTTAGAAAAAAAAGATAATTAATATATATGGAGGGTGAACAATGTTAACAAAAACTGATAAGGGCATATTTTTTAAATACGAAAAAGAAATTATGCTGATTGAAGCTTATGGCGAAATGGGTTTAAGGGTAAGGTCTACTCAAAACACAAAATTTAGTGATGAGCCCTGGGCATTACTTCCAAGTGTCGGTGAAAACCCGATAATAGAAGTGAGCGATGAGGGCGGTAAAATTACAAACGGCAAAATTACCGCTGAAATAGACCCTTATGGTAGGCTAAGCTTTTATAATCAAAAAGGGGAAAGAATACTTCATGAATATTATAGAACAGGTAAATTAAATGTTGATTTTTATAATGAAAAACTAAAGGATGAATACCTGTTTCAACATAAACCCGCAAGGGAATTTTCAGCAAATGGGGCAAACTACAAATTAAGGGTGCGTTTTGACTCCGCTGATGATGAAAAGCTTTACGGTATGGGGCAAAATCAAGATCCTTATCTAAATGTAAAGGGCTGTAAGTATGATTTGGAACAAGTTAATACACAGGCTTCAATTCCCTTTGTGCTGTCCAATAAGGGTTACGGCTTTTTGTGGAATAACCCCGGTGTAGGTGAAGTGCACTTCGGCAAAAACCTTACAGAGTGGAATATGTGGGCAACTCAAGGCATGGATTATTGGGTTTGTGCCGGCGATACCCCCGATGAAATTATGCAGGCCTATACTCAAGTAACAGGCCGTGTACCCATGATGCCCGATTATGCTATGGGCTTTTGGCAATGTAAGCTCAGGTATTGGACTCAGGATGAAATTTTGTCCGTTGCAAGGGAGTATAAGCGCAAAAACATACCCCTTGATGTTATTGTTATAGACTACTTCCACTGGACAAACCAAGGCGATTGGAAGTTTGATAAAAAATATTGGCCGGACCCGGAGGCCATGGTTGAAGAGCTAAAAGCTATGGGCATTAAATTAGTTGTATCCGTATGGACAACTGTAGATAAATTCTCTGAAAACAAATTGGAAATGACGGAAAAAGACCTTCTTGTAAGGGTTGATAAGGGTGTACCCTATGCAATGGACTTTTTAGGCATTCTAAACTATGCCGACTTTATGAATCCGGAAACCCGTGAATATGTTTGGAATAAATGCAAAACCAGCTATTTTGATAAGGGTATAGATATGTTTTGGCTGGATGCGGCTGAGCCGGAGTATACCGTAAAGGATTATGACCTTTACCGTTACCATAAAGGCCCTGCCCTTGAGTGTACAAACATTTACCCCATGTACTATGCTAAAACCTTTTATGAGGGATTAAAGGCAGAAGGTGTTGAAAACCCCTTAAGCCTTATACGCTGTGCATGGGCCGGCTCACAGCGCTTTGGCGCACTGGCTTGGAGTGGAGATGTTCCGTCTACATTTGTTCAACTTAGAAACCAAATAAGTATAGCCATGAACATGGGTATAAGCGGAATTCCATGGTGGACAAGCGATATAGGCGGCTTCCACGGTGGCGATATAAGAAGCGACAGATTTAAAGAGCTGCTTATTCGTTGGTTCCAATTTGGCACATTCTGCCCTGTTATGCGCTTGCATGGCAACAGAGACCCCTATAAAGATCCCATGAGTAAGGAAATTGGCGGCGGCATGTGTAATAGCGGTGCAGATAATGAAGTTTGGAGCTATGGTGAGGAAGTTGAAAAAATATTAGTTAGCTATATAAATCTCCGTGAAAAACTTCGCCCCTATATAAAAGAGGCTATGGAGGAGGCTCACAAAAAGGGCACTCCCGTTGTAAAACCCCTGTTTTATGATTTTTATGATGATGCCCAAAGCTGGAATATTGAGGATCAATATCTATTTGGCCATGATATACTCGTTGCTCCCGTGTATACGGAAAACAGCTTTACAAAGGAAGTATATTTACCAAAGGGTGCCAAATGGGTAAATGCCTATACAAAGGAAAGCTTTGAAGGTGGTCAAACTGTTACAGTAGATTGCCCTATAGAACAAATTCCTCTTTTTGTAAAAGATAACGCTGAAGTATTAAAAGTATTCTAAAATCTAAATAAAACAAGCCTTCAAGGCAAGATTTGTGATATAATCTACCTTGAAGGTATTTTATTATATAAAGGAAATTTTGAAAGGAACATAATGGCTATTACTCTAAGGGAAATAACTGAAAATAACTGGAAAATTGCTGCTGAAATTGAACATACAGAAAATCAAAGGGATTTTGTAGCTGATGGCATAGAAATATTAGCTTTAGCCTATGTTTATAGAAACAACAACGCTAAAGTACAGGCAATCTATGCGGGCGAAACTATGGTCGGGCTTTTATTGGTTGAAGATTTGAATGAAGAGCCTTGCTGTTATCATTTACATGAGTTGCTGATAGACAAAAAATATCAAAATAAAGGCTTTGGCAGCAAAGCTATTAAGTTGTTATTATCGCAACTTGCCGAAGAGAGAAAATTCCCAAGGGTTGAAGTTTGTGTTCATTCTAAAAACACTATGGCTATTTCTTTTTATAAAGCGAACGGATTTAAGCTGAATAATTATATTGACGAAGATTCTCCGTGGAATAGGATGTATACGTATACTTTTGCAAATAATATAAGCTCAAATTAATGTTTTTAGGAGGCATCTATGACAATAAGAAAACAAGCCAAATTTACAAATAGAGAAAAACCTTTAGAAATTTTTTGGAACAAATATAACAATTATAAAGAGAACATGAAAACAGGCAAGCCTGATATTAGTGTGCTTATGTATTATGGCTTTGGAGGTTTTGGAAAAAGTGCTTTAATTAAACAATTAAAACTTGAAATGGAACAAAAACTACAAAAACCTCAATATGTATACTTTGATTTTAAAATCAAGCAAGAAAGTGGAAACGTGTTGGAAAGTATACGCAATATGCTTGTAATCAATTATGAATTTGAATTTCCTTTATTTGACTTTGCTTTGCTGGATTATGCTAAGAAAATAGGAGATAATATTGCATTATCTAAAAACCGGGAATTATTGAAAAAAAGTGAATTCGGAAATTTTTTGCTTAAAGGGATGGAAATGGTTTCAGGCGTGGGGATTGTAGTTAAACTATTTAAATGGCTTGAATCGGGTATTGAATTAGGTGAAAAAAAGAGCAAGTATATGAACTTTTTAGAGAAAAATATAAAGGAATTGAATGATATTGAAATAAAAGAACCTGCTGAATTATATGCCTATCTTCCCTATCTATTTGCAAAAGATTTAACGGATAACTTAAAAAACAATCAAGAACCGTTGGTCGTTTTTTTGGACTCTTATGAAGAACTTGTAAATGAAATGTTGCCTATAGGCGAACCATTGAATAATGATGTATGGATTAGGGGAAAAAATGGATTGATACAAAATACACCTAATGTACTTTGGGTGATAGCTGGAAGGGAAAAATTGAAATGGGAAAACTTTAATTCCATATGGAGTAAAGTCCTTGAACAACATAAATTAGATAACCTTATAAAAGAAGACAGCATAAAGTTTTTGCAATCGGCTGGCATTGAAGAACCGGTTTTACATGAAGGTTTGTTTGAATTAACTCATGGCACGCCTATTTATTTGGAGCTTTGCGTAAATATATATTGTTCTTTGATTGAGAAAGACAAAAAACCCCAAATAGAAGATTTCGGTAAAAATATATATGATTTAGTTACATGTTTTGTACGCCATATGGACGACTCCAGAAAAGATATTGTGTACGCCTTATCTTTACTCGAAATATGGGATGATGAAATAGTGAATACAATTAGATTGAAAGTTTTACCTAATGTTTCACCAAGAGTATATAATATAATAAAAGAATTTTCGTTTATTGCTAAAAATGAAGAATTATATTTAATGCATCAAACGGTTCGTGAAGTATTGGCAAAAAATTACTATGAAAAACATAAAGAAACAGCAACCCAAATAATTGAAGAAGCTATAACATATTGCAATGAAAAGCGTTTTGATAAAGACTTGTATGATGAAAAGCGTGACCAATATTTACTTTGGTTTGTACGCTTTGTAATGAAAGTAATTGTACAAAGCAACATTATTAGTTTTTTCAAAAATGATATTGAAGAATGTTTTGATCATTTTTTAGATATAGGAAAATTTGAAACGGCAGAAAAACTTTTAAACCTTATATTTCCTTGTGTAGAAGAGCAATCTAAAGCCTTTGCATATTTATTATTTCAATCATCAAAATTAAACACATCAGCAGGACAATATTATAAGGCTTTGGAAAACATAGAAAAAAGTAAAAAAATCTACACTAACTTAAATGGGATAGATGATTTAGAATATCTAATAATAGACGAACGATATGGAATTGTACTCTCTAATGTAGGAAGATATGAAGAGTCCTTAAAAATATTTGAAGAAGTATTATCAAAGCGAAAAGAGATATTAGGAGAAAATCATCCCGATACAATAGTTGCAATGAATAATTTAGGAGTTTCTTACTCTAATTTGGGAGAATATGAAAATGCATTTAAAATTAGTAAAGAAGTATTATCAAAGAACAAGGAGATACAAGGAGAAAATCATCCTGATACAATAGTTGCAATGAATAATTTGGGAAAGGCTTGCTCTGATTTAGGGAGATATGAAGAGTCACTAAAAATAAACGAAGAAGTATTATCAAAATTCAAGGAAATATTAGGAGAAAATCATCCTTATACAATAGATACAATGAATAATTTAGGAAAGAATTACTCTGACCTAGGGAGATATGAAGAGTCACTAGAAACAATGAAAGAAGTGTTATCAAAATACAAGGAAATATTAGGAGAAAA
>JAAZPT010000171.1 GCA_012797085.1 Christensenellaceae bacterium
AGCTGAGGGGTTCCACCTGTTCCCATCCCGAACACAGAAGTTAAGCCCTCAAACGTCGATGGTACTTGTCTGGAAACGGACCGGGAGAGTAGATAGTTGCCGGATTCCTATATATTCCTCAGTAGCTCAATGGCAGAGCACTCGGCTGTTAACCGAGGGGTTGTAGGTTCGAGTCCCACCTGGGGAGCCAAAAAAAAGACTAACTCATTTGAGCTGGTCTTTTTTATTTTGCAAGAATTGTAAATATATATTTACTTCGATTAATTCAGAGCCAATTTTTATATCGTGGATATATGAATTTACGAGGGTGCGTATTTGTTTTTGTATATCTGTGTTGGGGGAATAATCGTTGAGTAGGGCGACAGGGTTTTGCATATTAGAGTATAATTAAGTAAAAAACATAATAAAAGAACTCACTAATGTGAGTTCTTTAAATAAGAGATTCTATAAATCAGTAAAATCATGTAATTTTTACTTAAATGATGCTCTACGTAGAATCATCAACAATACAACTAGAGCGAATACCATCAAGGTTAAGAACAGATATATATTACTTGAATCGCCTGTTTGAGGGATTTGATCTATCTGTGGTATGGATGTTGTTGGCTCAAGCGTATGTGGGGGCGTTGGTGTTGGCGAGGGTGTTGGCGTGGGTGTGGGCGTGGGTGTTGCCACGGGCGTTGAATATTTCCATGATCCAATAAATGCAATACCGGCTTGGGGAATATTAATCTGGTTTTCATTCCAGCCTATAAAATTCCATGTACCACCGTTGTTAGGAAGCACAACTGCATTCAACATGGGAGACTTGGGTATAACTATGGAGCCAATTTCAGCCTCGCTGACTGTAGGAAGTAAGTCCAGTACTTCTTGGGGTAAACTACCGCCATCGGAATCTTCAAAAACATAGCTTATCGGGCATAAAGTATATAGATTGGAATTTTTAAAATTGATATCATAGTTATTGAGCAAGGAATTGTTCGGCAAAATATCCTGTCCGGAATAAGGGTTTAACTGATTTGTAAAACTTGTTCTGCTAAACAATAGGTCAGAAAAACTTCCATAATTGCTTGGAGGCTCATAAGGATATGAAGCCTTATTATTCTCAAAAGAAGTTGTATTATCTATTTTAAGATTGGCGTATTTACTAATATCGGCAGGGTCTGCATAGCTAAAGGAGTAAGAATAAATAGCTCCGCCTTCTATCGATGCCTCATTTTCACCAAAGGAAGTATTGTTCTTTATTGTTGCACCTTTTTGCGTAAAGATTGCGCCACCTCTAGCTGATTTATTTTTAGAGAATGTGGTTTTTTCAATAGCAAGTGAGGCGCTGGAACGACTTGTTAAATTGATGGCTCCACCATAATTTGTGGCAATATTTCCCTCAAATATTCCGCCCTCTATGCTTGTTTCCAAGTGTGAAGTAATTGCTCCACCGCCTAATGCTTTGTTTCCTGAAAAAGTGCTGTTTTTAACAGATAGACGCTCATTATCCGGGACCTGTGCCTGCGCCATGAATATAGCTCCACCTAATATCGAGGCAACATTATTTTCAAACTTGCAGTTCTCAATTATGGTTAAAATTGCTGAATGAATTGCGCCGCCATACTGTGCTTCGTTTCCTGAAAAACTTGTATTTTTAATAGTCATCGATATAGCGCCACCGGCATTGCTTACACGATTACCGGAAATTATCGCTCCATCAATATCCAACACGCAGTTGCGCAACATCATTATAGCTGCACCATAATAACTACTTGTTTCCGAGATGTTTCCTAAAAGCTTGGAGCCCGGCTTCATGTAAAGTTTTGTATCGTTACTCATATGGATTCCGCCCGTTGTAGCTCCGCTGGCGGAATATCCGTTTTGAATGATGGCTCCGGAATCCAAAATTAATGTGCTGCCACCCATGATTATACATGTTCTGTATCGGTTTTCTCCATCGATTACAATGTTTTTCAGTGTTAAATTACAGGGAAAACCGGTTTCACCAACCTTAATAACACGATTTAAATTTACCGGAGCTGCTGTATCCTTTTTCACCGCATTGCCATTACCCTCGACTGTCCATGTGCTGGTACCGGGGAAAACCAAGCTGCTGTCTCCCGTTACTACCAGCTCTTGGTTTAGGCTTAATGTATAGCTATTGCCCAGTGCTCCAAGTTGCCTTATTTTAGCATCTAAATCAACAAAGTTTGTCAACACGTAGCGCTCAGTAGGGTTAGCATCATTTGTAACAACATAAGGCTCAGGAGCTTTCAGCCCCATAAGAGGAACATCAAAAACTTTAACTGAGAACCCCGTAGCTAGTGCAGGCTGATACATTTGTATGATCAATGCAAATACGATTATCAATAAAATCGAAAACATTCTTTTCTTTTTCAATTTTTTTCTCCAAGTTCTTAAATAATTTTATAATAGTTTGAAATTATCCATATAAAACAGAAATGTTATAATATCAAAGCCAGGTTTTATTTCTATTTCTCAGTTATTATATGTTATTCCTGTTATATTTGCAACTTTTAAGCTGTGTAAAAATTTTAAATATAGCAGCCTTGTTGATTTTTCCAAGCTTATTTTATCAAGCGCTCAGTTATTAAGTGATATATGATAATTAACTTTATATAAGCTTTTTGGAGGAATTATACTAAAATTTATGAAGAATTAATAATATTGTTTAAAAAATTATTTTTTTATGTTATAATTATTTTGTAAAGTTTTATTGCAAGTAACAATATGGTACAAATTATTACCATAATGCTCTAAATGCTTGATTCAGCGCCGATAGGCTAATTCAGCCACTTTGAAGCCGATTTTTTGATAAAGCCCATGTTGAATTTGCTAATTTTACAATC
>JAAZPT010000016.1 GCA_012797085.1 Christensenellaceae bacterium
AAGGGTTTTGCCTAATAAATTTTCAATAACCCCTTTATACTTTTCATTAAAACTAAGTAGCTCGCTTGCAACCCCAATACAACCTTCATGGTTTAAAAACTTTTTATCAGCAGTACTGATATTAAAACTTTTAACAGAGCTTATGGGTAAAAATGTTGCTCGACCGGCTTGTTTGCTTCGTAATTCGTTTATTAGTATCTTAGCATCATCTTCATTGTCAGTAACGATATGTTGTAAGCTGCCACCAAGTACCATATCAATAGCGGTTTCATATTCTTTCGGTACTTTTATTATATTCGCTACTGTACCGTATACGCCACTTAAACCTTTGCTTCTTGCACTTGTTAATGCATGTTTTACAGCATAAGCATAACCTTCAAAATCATAGGCCATATCTGTCATGGTTTTATGCTTACTAATAATGGAACTCAAATATTCACTACACTCTTGAGCAGCGCTTCTTTTTTCCCTTATATTAAATATAACGGTTTCTAAAGCACTATTTATTTCATCACTGTTTTCTTTTAACTTTGTTAGCCTATCTTTCTCTTCATTTAAGCTATTCTCTATATTTTTATAATTATTATAAACATCAAGGTTTGCAACTTTGGCTTTTGACTGAAGCTCCTTTAATTCATCACACCTAAGTTGCATTTGTTCTTTAATGGCTTTCTGCCTGGACCTTCCACTTTCAGTAATACTGGAAGCATTTATAGCATCCAACAATTTTGTTTTTAAAGTCTCGCTTTTTGAATACAAGGACTCTACTTCAGCCAAAATATTATTATACTTCTCTTCTGTAATACGTAGCTCTTCGCTTGCGGAATCTAACAGATTTTTGGCTTCTTCTTTACCGGATGAGCCCTTGCTTATTTCTTCATTCAATTTTGCTTCATTATCTGAAATTCTTTCAAGCTCAGATTTGTAATGAAGCATATTTGATTCAAGGCTCTCTGTTTTTGCACTTAAGCTTGTATATTGTTCTTTAAGTCTACTATATTCCCTTTCGGCTAAAATTGTTTCTTCGGCCGCTTGGGAGCAACTTTCTTCCAATTCAAGGGAAAGCTGCTGTAAGCTTTCTGTGCTAATATTTAATTCATTTAATGAATATTCATAGTCGGATAATTCCTTTTTAATATCTTCAAAATTGTTGTTTAATGTACTTTTGCGTGAACTTAATCTATCGTATTCAAATAAGAATATTGCTGCTGATATTTCTTTTAAACCATTGGATAGAGTTAAAAAACTTTTTGCAGCCTCAGCTTGCAATTTTAATGGCTCTAAAAGATTTTGTTGTTCATTGGCAATATCATTTATTCTTTGAAGATTTTCTTCGGCTCTTTTTAATCTTGATTCTGCTTCACGCTTTTGTATTTTATAATAGCTTATACCTGCTGCTTCTTCAAAAACAGCACGCCTATCCTCGGTGTTTCTTGACAGTATTTCATCAATCCTACCTTGGCCTATAATAGAATAACCTTCCTTGCCTATGCCTGTATCGCTGAACATTTGAACAATGTCTTTTAAACGGCAAGGTGTTTTATTAATTTCATATTCGCTTTCGCCACTACGGTAAACTCGGCGCGTTACCATTATTTCGTTATAATCAGGATGTAAGCTTTTATCACTATTGTCAAACAACAGTGAAACTTCACAAAAGTTCATTGCCTTTTTAGTTTGAGTGCCGTTAAAAATAACATCTTCCATTTTTCCGCCACGCAAAAGTCGAGGGTTTTGCTCGCCTAAAACCCAACGTACAGCATCAGCTATATTGCTTTTGCCGGAGCCGTTGGGTCCAACTATACCTGTTATTTTTTTTGGAAACAATATTTCGGTTCTTTGATTAAAACTTTTAAAACCGTATAATTCAAGGCTTGTTAGCCTCATTTAATCATTCTCCTTAATGCCTAAATTTTCCAATGCCAATGCTGCAGCAGTTCTTTCGGCCTCTTTTATGCTTTTGCCTTTAGCTTTAGAAACAACTTTACCATCTAATTTCAATTCCACAGTAAAACTGCTGTTATGGTCGGGTCCCTCTTGTTTAATTAAAATATATTCAGGCAAGTTAAGTCTATTTGCTTGTGCATATTCCTGTAATATGCCTTTGGTATTTTCGGGAACAATGTTTTCTAATTCGGGCAAAGAATCATAAAGTTGGTTTATCACTCTTTTAGCATTATCAAAACCGCCATCTATATATATTGCAGCAAAAACAGCTTCCATGGCATCTTCAAGATTATGGGCATTATTTCTACCGCCAGTTTTTTCATGGCTTTGTTCCAATATTAGGTGTTGGCCAATGTTTATATGTTTAGCCAGCCTTACTAAAGCAGGTCTGCAAACGAGCCTTGTTTTCATGTCGGTTAAATAACCTTCATCCTTATCTTTATACTTATTATATAATCTCTCACTAATAATAAGTTCCAAAATGGCATCGCCTAAAAACTCTAATCTTTGGTTGTTTTTTTCCGATTTTGATGGGTGAGTAAGAGCAAGCTCTAAAATATCAACATTATTAAATGTATAGTTTAAAGCTTTAAAAAGTTTATTCATTAATGCTCCCAAACAATAAGCCGATAAAGGTGTCTTTTTGCGCCTTTATCGGCAAAATATTATTCTGCGTTATCTATGTAGTCTACGATATCTTGTACTGTTTTTAGGTTTAATATAGCATCGTCAGCAACCTCAATATCAAACTGAGTTTCCATTTCTAATATCAAAACCATAACATTAGCGCTATCAGCTTTTAAATCTTCAACAAGGCGACTTTCCGGCGTAATTGAATTTACATTAATTTGCATTTGTTCTGCTAACATATCTCTAACTTTTTCAAATGTCATAATAAATCCTCCTAAAATTCCTTAAAAATTATTTACAAGCATTATCAGCCGTTAAGCTTGATTCAATGCGTTGTGATAAGTTTACATCTACCATATGTACTGTTTGAGCTATGGCAGATGTTATTGAGTAAGCGTTTGATGAACCGTGAGCCTTAACTACAACACCATTTACACCCAGTAAAGGAGCTCCACCAACTTCAGAGTAATCCATACTCTTTTTTACACGTTTAAATGCCGGCTTTGCTAATAATGCTCCAATTTTACTAAGAGTATCACTAGTAAGCTCCTTTTTAATCATTCCCATAAGGGTTTCTACAACACCCTCCATAAACTTTAGTATAATATTTCCGCTAAAACCGTCGCAAACTAAAACATCTGCGATATCATGGGTAACTTCACGACCCTCAATGTTTCCAACAAAATTAAGGTCTGTAGCCTCAATTAGTTTATAGGCGGCTTTTGTGAGCTCGTTACCTTTTTCAGCTTCTGCACCATTATTTAATAGTCCAATACGAGGGTTTTCCAAATTTCTAACGCTTTTCATGTAAGCATTGCCCATAAGCGCAAATTGCTTTAAATATTCAGGCTTACAGTCTACATTAGCACCACAGTCAATTAGTAGAAAAAAATCCTTTCCGTTAGGCAATAGAGGCGCAAGGGCAGGCCTTTCAATGCCTTTTATCCTACCAAGCCTGAACATACCACCTGCTAATACAGCACCGGTGGAGCCGGCTGAAACAAAAGCATCAACTTCTTTGTTTTTTAATGCCAACATCCCCTTAACAATTGCAGAATCTTTTTTTCGCCTGATAGCCATTACAGGAGATTCATCATTGCCTATTAATTCATTTGCTTCTTCAATTATTAAGCGATTTTTATCATAATTTTTATCAACTAAGTATTTTTCTATTTCTTCTTTAATGCCGGCCAAAATTATAGTTAAATCTTTAAAACGGTCTAAAGCTTGTAAAGAACCAAGAACAGTTGCTTCAGGAGCATTATCGCCACCCATTGCATCTAAGTAAATTCGCATTTAAGCCTCCTGCATAAATAATAAAACCCATTAAACAAAAGGCATATATAGCCTTTTTCTGATTGTAAAAGCTAAAATTATAATAAATTTTAACAACAAAAGTATAATACCATATTAAAAACATGTTGTAAAGTTATTTAAAGCCTTGTTAAAGGCTTAAACCATGCTTGACAATTGCTTTTTTAGGCTATATACTTACAAAAAATATATTGGGTGTTTTATGAAATTCAAAATACAATCTTCTGTTTTATCAATTTTAATAGTTTTAGCAATATTGTTAGCTACAATATTGTATCAGGTTTCTGATGCAAATAATATGCAAAGGCTTTTTTTAAAGCATGGAAACTTTAGCGAAATACCTGTAGATGAAGCATGGGCAGGTAAAATTGCAAAAAATGTAACGTGCTACTTAAGTGGTATACAAAAATATATGCAAATAGAATATGTCGGGGAAAGTGGCAAGGCATCATTGTTTACTCAAAAAGAACTTTCTCATATGGAAGATGTTAAAAATCTTGTATCAATAGCACAATTTGTATTTTTGTTATTCACAACACTAATTATTGCTATAATTTATAAAATAAAGGAATTTAGTTTTAAGTATTTTATGCTTGGATTGTTATCAATAGCCTTGTTAGCAATATTTTTAGTTATATTTTTTAATAAAAATTTTGATAAAGCATTTATAATTATGCATAAGTTGCTTTTTACAAATTATAATTGGCTGCTTACACCCGGTGAAGATGTTATAATAAGTCTTATGCCCACGGCTTATTTTAAAAATGCATTTGATATAATTGCGCAACATTTTACAATTGCTTTTGTAAGCATAAATTTTATTGTTTTAATGCTTATTAAAAAAATAAAAAAATAATATATTTTTTTGCAAATAAATATAATAGAGAGTATAATTATTATTCAAATATTTATGATTAATACTAGAGGAAAATATGAGCTTAATAAAAGCGTGGATTTTAAAAAAACAATTATTTGATAATGAAACCAAAGCACTTCATATTAAAAATGTTAACTATAGCATATCGGGGTTAGAAATATTAAAAGATTTATCGCTACTGGTTGAGCCTGGTGAAATACATGCTATTTCAGGGAAGTCTGGTGCCGGAAAAACTACAACATTAAAGCTTGTTGCTGGTGTTATAAAACCTAATAGCGGGGATATTTTATGGGGCGATATAAGTATTAACAAAATAAGTGATAAATATAGGCCTTTTGCTGCGGCAATAGATAATAAGAATATTAATTTGAGGAAAACTGTTTATGATAATATTGTTTTTTCCTTAAGTGAGAATAATGAAAATATTATTAATATTAACCTTAAACAAATCGGGTTGTTTGATGTTTCTAACAAGCTGGTATCAAACTTAAGCAATGGTGAAAAATTAAGGCTTTCAGTTGCTTGTGCGATTATTTCAAAAAAACAATTAGTAATACTTGATGAGCCTTTTGCTAATTTACAAACAGAGCTTAAAAAGCAAATGAGAGAGTTTATAAAACAAAACATAAAATCAACCGGAAAAAGTTGTATTTTAGTTACCCATAATTTTGCTCAAGCAAGTTCTATTGCGGATAAAGTTTCAATATTGGAACATGGTACAATTGTTCAAACAGGTACAAGCTTAGAAATTGCCCAAAATCCCAAAAATATTTTTTGTGCAGATTTTGTTGGATTATCAAACAAGATTAAGGCAAAAGTTGTAGCCTTGTCAAATGATGGTTTGGCAATGTTGGATATAGGCGGAATAGATGTTTCTGTAATAAGTAACAAAAGCTTAAAATTAGGGCAGAGAGTATTGTTGTGCATAAAATCGAATCAAGTTGCTTATGGTAAAACACCACGTAACAATGTATACCTAAAAGGTAGGGTAAAAAAGTATCAATTGCAAAATGGCGTGCCTTCATGTACCATTACATTGTCTAATAATATTGATATCATTGCCAATATTCAACCATCCTCGGAGGTTGATATACAAGTGGGAGCAATGGCATTGTTTGGTGAGAAGTATGACGATGTTGTACGCACCATCCGTTTCGGCTCATCGATTGAGTTGTGTGGCGGTA
>JAAZPT010000172.1 GCA_012797085.1 Christensenellaceae bacterium
AATGACGAGAGTTTTGCCAGGGAGTATTCCGCTGAATTAAAGCTCTATACTGTTGCCTCTAAAGCTATAATAGAAACCTATGATTCTGTTCCAAAGTCTAAGGACATCCTTAAGGAACTTGATCAATTGCAAGAAAAAAAGAATACCCTTATGAAAGAGTATTCTAAGTCAAATGATTTATTTTCTGAGCTGGTTCATTATAAGAAAAACTATGAGAATTTTTTGGATAAGGAAGTGGAAAGATAAATCATTCCACTTCCTATTCAACTAAGAAGTTCTATGAAAATATTTTTCAGAATAACAATCTGAGAAAGTATCCATATTAAGTTTATGAATATCTAAATTCTTTTGAAGTACTTCTGACGAAATAGTTTTTATGTCATATTGGCTTAATTCATTGATAAAACCTTTGATATTTTTTTTAAGATTTCTTAACCCATTTTTTCTAATAATTTTTACATCATGAGTGAAGTCAGCCTCATATGCCAAATCTTTTGTTGAAATAATCATAAAATTTGATACTTTAACATTCTTCCCATATTTACTATCAAACCATCCACAATGATTATTCATTTGTCCAGCTTCTATCTTGCTAATTTCAGCCCTACCTTCGCTAACTTCATTTTTACATTCAAATAAAAGATAATTATCACCCTCACCGCACCACAAGTTGTCAGGACCTTTTCTTATTTCTTGATCTGGTCTTTGACTTATAAATCCAAGAAACTCTCCTAATTCTTTTAAAGCTGTTTCAAATTTTTTAGATTTTATACCAAATGATAAATCATCTAGCAAACTTGTTATATGTAATTCAAATTCTCCATAACTATTGAATTGTCTAAGATAACTTTTTATATTATCAGCCCTATTTTCGTCAATAAATGAGACCTTTTGATATTCAACACCTGCAACTGGCTTTAATAGATTTTTATTAAACTTAAATGCGGAAGATTGCAACTTCATTGATTGTTCCTTTGAATAGAAATATTTATACCGAGCAAGTTTTTCTAAATACCATCCCTTTTCGAAACTATCTTCTACATTTTCATCTATGAATGCTTGCATTACTTCAGCGGCTTTTTGAAATTGTCTATTACTAAAAAATTGTTCTATCTCTGCTTCTTTTAAAATTCTCTCATACCTTGTATTACTAGTATCGTCAATGATTAACTCATTCATTGATTCTTGATAGTATTCCTTCCACCCCTCATCTCTATTTCCTATTTGGCTTATGAGTGATATCACTGGCTTTAATAATTTGTCGTCATCTCTTATCTCATCTTTGGCCATCTCTGCTACTTCTAATCCTATTTCAATTTGCCTTCTTGTTTGAGATGAAAAATATTGATTTGTGTTTACTCCAATAAGAAAATTTACTAATTCTTTTCCAGTAATAATAATTGCACAATAATCCTTCTCTCCACGAACTGCCCTTCCTAACCCCTGTTCAATTTTCTGTGCTAATTTTTTATTTATTATTTCGCTATTTGGATAACACTGTTCTTCATACTTATCGGCCAAATCATTTAAATATGGCATAGAATCCAAAATTAAAATTCTACAACTTTCATCAGGGAGATCTATGCCATCATATCTATTATTTAGAACGACAGTAGTACCAAATTCAGCTTTTTTTAAATTCTCAATTACTGTAATTAAATCATCATTATTCTCAGGATAATCGGCTCCAAGATTTTTATAATAATGTGCACGTTTTGTATTAGGCACTATTACAACGATACCAAAGTTTTTTGAATTTATACCAGCAAATTTAGTACCTATTAAATCT
>JAAZPT010000017.1 GCA_012797085.1 Christensenellaceae bacterium
TTGGGTAAATATTTGTTGTTCCTTCAATTATTCCATAGGAGCTATTCTTAAATTTAATTAATGCAATACCTAAATCTTCAGCTTCAATAAAATCATGGGTCAAGTTATCGGTATATGCAAAAACTTCTTCTATTTCATCTCCCATCATCCAACGTAAAATATCGATGTTATGAATGCATTGGTTCATCAAAGCACCACCGTCTTGGCTCCATGTACCACGCCAATCAGCTTGGTCATAGTAGTTTTTACCTCTATTCCAACGCACATGGGCAGTACCATGAAACATTTTACCAAAGCGTTTTTCAACTACTGCAGAATGTATTTTTTGTATTGCTTTGTTAAAACGGTTTTGGTGGCATGCACATACTTTTAAATTTTTCTGTGCTGCTTTTTCAATAATTTTTTCAGCATCTTCTATTGATAAGGCAATTGGTTTTTCAATTATTAAGTTGCAATTTGCATCAATACAGTCCAAAGCTATTTCTGCATGGCTACCACTTGGGGTTGATATTGCAACAATATCGAGTTTTTCATTTGCCAACATTTCCTTATGGTTAGTATATTTTCTTACTGTGTTAGGCAAATTAAACAGCTTAATTTTGTCATCCATTTGGCTTGGTACAATATCACAAAGAGCAACCACTTCAAGGCCGTTGTTTATTGCAGCCTGTATGTTATTTGGTGAAATTCTTCCACAACCTATAAGGGCATATTTCATATCTTTAAATCTCATTTCTTATAATAATTCTATATTGTGCCTATCATAAACATTTTTACAAGCGTTTTTAGTATCAAATATATTTTTTGCATGTTTTTGTACAAAAATATAGTCCACATTTGTATGTGCAGTTGTAATCATTACAAGGTCAGCATTTTCAAGCAATTCTTTTGTAAGTTGTTTTTCCCCGGTGTATATTTTGCCTTCATGTTTAAAGCTGGATATATAAGGGTCAAAATATAATATATCAGCACCAACTTTTTCAAGTTCATTAATTACAGCTACAGCCGGGCTTTCTCTATAATCGTCAATATCCTGTTTATAAGCAACACCTAAAACTAATACTTTTGCACCGTTTATAGCTTTTTTGTTTCTGTTTAATATATGCATTGCTCTGCTTACACAGTATTCCGGCATTTTATCATTTATCATCATAGATGATTCTATCATGGATGTATGAAAGCCATACTCACGTGCCTTCCATGATAAATAGTAGGGATCAAGAGGAATGCAATGGCCACCTAAGCCGGGACCCGGATAAAAAGCCTGAAAACCATAGGGTTTAGTTTTGGCGGCATCTATAACTTCCCAAATATTTATGCCCATTTTGTTGCTTAATATAGCAAGCTCATTTACTAAGCCAATGTTAATGTTTCTGTATGTGTTTTCAAGTATCTTTTCCATTTCAGCAACCGCCGGGGATGATACCCTATGAACAGGAGCTTCAAGTATACATTCATACATTGTTGCAGCAATATCGGTACATTGTGCTGTTATACCACCAACTACTTTTGGTGTGTTTTTTGTTTTATATATTAAATTGCCCGGGTCAACACGCTCCGGTGAAAATGCCAAGAAAAAATCAACGCCGCACTTTAAACCACTTTGTTCTAATATAGGCTTTAACAATTCCTCTGTTGTGCCGGGATAAGTTGTTGATTCTAAAACTATCAACATATCTTTGTGCATATAAGGCACAATACTTTCCGTTGAGCTTTTTACATAGCTGATATCAGCCTGTTGATATTTATCTAATGGGGTAGTCACTGCTATACAAATACAATCACAATTACCCACATCGGCAAAGTCGGATGTAGCCCTTAAAAATCCATTATTAACAATAGCGGCCAAGTCTTCATTTACAACATCGCCAATGTAGTTTTCGCCTCTGTTTACCATTTCAACTTTTTGGGGTTGAATATCAAAGCCAACAACATTATAGCCTGCTTTAGCTTTTTCAACAGCTAAAGGTAATCCAACATAACCTAAACCAACAACACCAAGTTTTGCTTCTTTTTTTAAAAGTTTTTCTTTTAAGTTTGACACAGCAATCACTCTTTCATAACAAA
>JAAZPT010000173.1 GCA_012797085.1 Christensenellaceae bacterium
AAAAGATATTGTAAGGTAGAATATGGCTAATGTAAATCATAAAAAATCCGTATTAAACGGCATAACTGTATTAGGTATAACAGGTATAATATGTAAGCTCATAGGTGTATTGTTTCGTATACCCTTAGCCTGGTTAATTGGTGATGAGGGCTTAGGTATATATCAAATGGTGTTTCCAACCTATGCTATGCTGCTTACTATATCATCAGCGGGCTTACCTGTTGCAATTTCAAGGATGATTTCCTTCAGCCTTGCGGAAAATAATCCTCGCAATGCACATAAAATTTTTAAAATTGCCTTATATTTATTAGCAATAATAGGTTTTATTACTACAGTATTAATGATAGCGGGCTCAAACTGGTTAGCCTTAAGGGTGGGGGATGAAAAAACCAAATTTGGTTTTATTGCTATAGCTCCATCATTGTTTTTAGTGTGTGTAATGTCAGCCTTTAGAGGCTATACTCAGGGCCATAGCGATATGCAACCCACAGCTATTTCTCAACTTGTTGAACAGGTGGGCAAGGTTGGTTTTGCACTGCCTTTAGCTTATTTAGGGGCAAGGATTGATATCGGTTTTGCAGCTGCAGGTGCCTTGTTAGGAACATCTATTGCTGAATTTTTTGCATTAATATATATTTATTTTAAATATAAAAAAGTTAAAAAGAATTTTAAAACTATAAATCAAGATTTATCACGACCTATAGAAAGTGCAAGGGTTATTATAAGACGCTTGGCAGCTTTAGCTGTTCCAATTACACTAGGGGCATGTGTTATTCCATTTGCGGGATTTGTAGACTCGGCAATGTTGGTTAACAGGCTTAGAAGTATCGGCTTTACATTAGAACAAGCCCGCTCTGCCTTTGGTTTATATTCTGGCTTAGTTATAACTTTAATAAATGTACCTACGGCTTTAGCTGTGGCTATTTCTATGAGTCTTGTTCCGGCTATATCAAGTGCCATGGCCTTAAATAATTATGATTCTATTGCCAGGCAAAGTAACTTGGGAATAAGGTATGCTTTTATTATAGGCTTACCATCATCTTTAGGTATGAGTCTTTTGGCAAAAGAGTTACTGTACTTTTTTTATTCATCCCTAGGAGCAGATAATATTAACCTTGCAGCAAGTTTGTTAGAAATATCCAGCTTTACAATAGTGCTATTCACGGTAGTTCAGGCTACAAGCGGAATTTTGCAAGGGCTAAACAAATCAAAAATACCTATGTACACATTAGCAATTGGTGTAGTTTTAAAAATTATAATAAACTATACATTGGTAGGTGTTCCGCAAGTTAATATTTTTGGTGCACCTATTGCTTCCCTTGTTTGTTATACGGTAAGTACAATACCCAACCTTTACTATGTATCAAAGTATGGCAGGCTTAAATTTGATTTAGAAAATTATATTTTGCGGCCGGGAGCAGCTACTTTAGTTATGGGTATTGTTGTATACATATTAAAAAAACTGCTACCCTTTAGCAGACTTAGCACAATTGTTTTATTGCTAATTGGTGTAATAGTATATGCTTTTGCAGCAATTGTTTTTAAAGCTTTAAATAAAAACGATTTAAAAATGTTAAAAAGAGGTGCAAAAGCCTAATGAATAAACTATATATAATGTCAATGCCATATAATATTAAAAATTTAAGCCTTGCTCAAGTAGATATTATTTCAAAGGTTCAAAATATTATTGTTAAAACAACAAAACACCCCTTTATTAGTTATTTAGAAAGCAAAAATATTAATTTTAAGAGTTTGGATGATATCTATAATAATGTTTATGATTTTGATGAATTAAACCAAAATATTATAAATTTTGTTTTAAATGAAGCAAATAATAAAGATACCTTATTTTTAGTTATAGATAACATTTTTGATGTTACAGTTAACAAAATAATTGAACAAGCAAAAAATATAAGTTTTGAAATTATTCCCGGTATATCAAGCTACTCTGAATATCTAAACTATGTAAATAATAAATTTAACAATATAAACATAATGCCTGCTTCAGAGTTTATAAATACAAAGATAAATTCTAAAACAGCCTATTTAATTGTAGAAATTAATTCTCAGCTTTTTGCAGGCGATATAAAGCTTATTCTAATGAATGTATTAAACGACGAAGCGGATGTGGTTTTGTTTAATAGGGATAATAAAGGGAATATTGTTAAAACAAGCACCAAACTTTATGCCTTAGATATAGATAATGAATTTGACCATACAAGTGCCCTTTTTGTGCCGGCATTGGCCTATATAAATAGAAACAAGTTTGATTTTTATGATTTGCTTGATATTATGGAAAAACTCAGGTCTCGTGAAGGTTGCCCTTGGGATAGAAAGCAAACCCATCAAAGTCTTAGACCTTATCTTATTGAGGAGTCCTATGAAGCTGTTGAAGCAATAGATTTGGAGGATGACGAACACCTTTGTGAAGAATTGGGAGATATTCTTTTGCAAGTAATATTTCATGCTAAAATTGCAAAGGAACGTGGCAGTTTTAATATATATGATGTTACAAGTGCTATATGTAATAAAATGATAAACAGGCATGTACATGTTTTTAAAGATGTTAAGGCAAATGATGCCGAGGATGTTCTTAAAATTTGGGAGGAAGTTAAACAACAGGAACGGGGGCAAACAAGCATAGGGGAGAGTATGGATTCCGTTTCCAAAATTGCCGGTGCTTTGTTAAGGGCAAATAAAGTTCAACAAAAAGCAGCAAAAGTTAAATTTGATTTTAAAAATCCCGAAGATGCCCTTTTAAAAGTTTATGAAGAGGCGGATGAAGTAAAACAGGAATTAAATAAAAGCAAAATTAATGATACAAATTTAGAGATGGAATTAGGTGATTTATTATTTTCTGTTGTTAACCTTGTACGCCTTTTAGGTAAGGATCCTGACATAATTTTGACAAAATCAACAGAAAAATTCATAAAACGCTTTAAAAATATGGAAAATTTACTAAAAAATGAAGGAAAATCGTTAAAACACTTGACTTTAGAAGAAATGGATGTATACTGGAATAGAGAAAAACAGTGTGGAAGTTATATTTCCAACACGTAGTGTTTTTCAAAATACTGAGCAAGATGCTCGTCCCTGATTGGGATAAATTTTAAGGAGGAATTCTTTAATGAATAAAGCAGAATTAATTGCTAAAATGGCAGAAAAAACAGGTTTTACTAAAAAAGATTCAGAAGCAGCTTTAAAAGCATTTGTAGAAACAGTTTCAGAAGCATTGGCTAATAATGAAAAAGTTCAAATCGTTGGATTTGGTTCATTCGATGTTAGAAAACGTGCTGCACATGAAGGTCACAACCCTCATACAGGTGCTAAAATTCAAATTCCTGCATCAATTAAACCCACATTCCGTGCAGGCAAAGCATTGAAAGACGCTGTAAACAAGTAATCATTATTTTTTTGGCTCGTGCTATTGCAGCACGGGCCTTTTTGTTAGAGGTTTATATGAGGATAGATAAGTATCTAAAAGTTTCAAGAATAATAAAAAGAAGAACTGTTGCCAATGAAGCGTGTAATGCAGGTAGAGTTTTTTTAAATGGAAAAGTTGCAAAATCAGGCAATGAAGTTAAAATAGGCGATATAATAGAAATAAAATACGGCAATAGAGTATCAAAATATAAAGTGCTTGAAGTAAAGGACATTATAAAAAAAGATGATGCTCAACAAATGTATCAAACTTTAAGCGCTGATATAGCGGAGGACTAATGAATAATTGGGCAATTATTGTTGCGGGTGGCTCCGGTACAAGAATGGGTATGCAAAAAAACAAAGTTTTACTCAATATACAGGGTAAGAGTGTTTTATTAAAATGCATATTCAAATTTATTAGCCTTGTAAATGGTATTGTTTTAGTTATAAGGCCGGAAGATGAAAATGAAATCAAAAGCGATTTGCTTATTAATAATATAAAGGATATTAAATTTGCTTATGGTGGCAGTACAAGGCAAGAATCCGTATTAAATGGTTTAAGTTTGATTCCGGATAGTGCCGATGTTGTTTTGGTGCATGATGCTGCAAGGCCATTTGTAAGTAAAACAACAATAAAAGAAGTTATAAAGACTGCTTATGAACACGGAGCAGCAATTGCTGCTTACCCCATATATGATACATTAAAAAGAGCGCCGGCCGGAATAGTTAAAGAAACTATAGATAGAAACAATGTTTATTCCGTGCAAACTCCCCAAGGCTTCAGAAGAGAAATTTTGTTAAAAGCTTATGAAAATGCTGTTAAGAATAATATAATTGCAACGGATGACTCAAGTCTTGTAGAGCAAATAGGTGTAAAGGTAAAAGTAGTTATGGGCAATAAAGAGAATATTAAAATCACCACAGTTGAAGATTTACCCAAGGCAAAAAATGAACTGCGTATAGGGTTTGGATACGATGTTCATAAGCTTGTTGAGGGTAGAAAACTTATTCTTTGTGGTGTTAATATACCCTATGATAAAGGACTATTGGGCCATAGTGATGCGGATGTTGCTACCCATGCCCTTATTGATGCTATGCTTGGTGCTGCTGCCATGGGGGATATTGGTAAATGTTTCCCGGATACGAGTGAAGATTACAAAGATGCAAACTCTGTTAACTTGCTTAAAGAAGTTAATAGTATGCTTAAAAATAAAAACTATAAAATACAACAGGCGGATATTACAATTATTGCTCAATCACCAAAGCTTTCACCATACATTAATGATATGGTTAATACATTGGAAAGTGCTTTGGCTTTACCAAAGGGCTCTATAAATGTTAAAGCCACAACAACGGAAAAATTAGGTTTTTGTGGCAGAGGGGAAGGCATTGCCGCCAATGCAGTTTGTACAATTATAGGTATATAGGAGGATTTTATGAATTTTATTCCATTAGGTGTTGATGCAGCCTATCCTAAGGCCGATGGAGCATGTTCCAGTTATTTAATTTATAATGACGATACAAAAATTGTTTTGGATTTGGGGACGGCTTCCCTTGCAAAACTAGTAAAATTAGTGGACCCTTTAACTTTAGATGCACTTTTTATAAGCCATTGGCATGCAGATCATTGCTCTGATATATTTTCCCTTTCTTATTTTTTTCAATTTAATGCTGATGAAGGTACAAAGTTAAAACTTTATACTATTGCAGATAATGATTCGTACTTTTATCAAGAAGCTTTAAAAAACAAGTATTTTGATGTTATAAATGTGAATGTAGGCGATTTAATTACAGTTAACAATTTTAAAATAAAGGTAGGGTCTGCAAAACATCCAATAAAATCTGTAATGTTCAGGGTTGAAGAGGATGAAAAATCCTTGGTTTATACGGGAGATACTAACTATTTTGATGGTTTAAGCAAGTTTTTCAATGATGTTGATGTGCTTATTATAGATGCCTGCTTTACCCATGATGTCTGGAGTGATGAAAAACCTCATTTATCTGCTAAGTTGTCTGCGCAATTAGCTAATGAAGCAAATGTAAAAAAGATGATACTTACCCACAGCTCACCAATACTAAATCCCTATGATATTTTGTATGAAGCTAAAGAGGGTTTTAAAAATAGCGAACTTATTCAAGCCTTAAAAATATATAAGTTGTAATGTGTAAAAATGATG
>JAAZPT010000174.1 GCA_012797085.1 Christensenellaceae bacterium
ATAATATTTCCTTTTAAAAAATATTCATAATTTAAGCTTTTCTTTATTATTTATTTTTTTATGTTATAATCTATAGTTGCAATTATTTGTTGGAGGATTTTATGAAGGCATCAACTAAAAGATGGTTGAATTTCGGTTTTTTATTTTTAACTCTTGCTTTAGTTTTGTTTATTGGTTTTAGAGGCAATGAGCCTGCTGAGGTTTTAAAAGAATTAAAATCTTTATCACCAGGCTGGGGAATGGTTTTTATTGCCTGTTGGTTTTTTTATATGGTTTTTGAAACAATAAGTATTAACGCTTTTATTAAGCAGCAAAACTACAAAGTATCACTATGGCATATATTTAAAGTGGTTTTAATAGGTAACTACTATTCTAACATTACTCCCTCCTCAACCGGTGGGCAACCTATGCAAGTATATTACCTTAAAAAATATGGTGTGCCTATAGGCGTTGGAACATCTATATTAGCAGTAAGATTTTTTGTATATCAACTTGCTTTATTAACAATGAGTACCTTTTTGTGGGTTACAAATGCAGGTTTTATACAGCAACAATTAAAAGGTAAAATTGCTTTGATAATTATTGGTTACCTGTTTAACTTCGCCTCTGTTATTGGCATATTGCTATTGGCAATTAATAAAAAGCTTATTGCCTGGTTATTAAATTTAATAATAAATTTAATATCTAAAATAAAATTCATTAAAAACAAAAGCAAGCTAATAAATAAAATAAATAATCAAGTTTCAACTTTTAATGATAGCGTAAGCATGATTAAAAAACATCCAGGTGAATTGTTTATACAATACTTAATAACAATATTACAGTTAACATCAATATTTGCAATTCCCATTTTTTTATATAAGGCCTTTAATTTAAGTGGCACAAGTAATTCAGAGCTGCTTGCAATATCAACACTATTATATGTAGCAGCCTCCTACACTCCTCTTCCAGGTGCCTCCGGAGCACAAGAAGGTGGATTTGCAATATTTTTTGACAATATATTCCCCGGCGCAACATTATTTTCCGCTTTGTTGTTGTGGCGATTCTTCTCTTACTACTTAACATTATTGTTTGGCATTGCAATAACAATAAGAAGTATGTTTACAAAAAAAGATAAAGACAATAAATCCTAAAAATCAAAATAATATTAGCTATTATATTCTTCTATCGATTCAACGTTATCAAGATGACGTTGAATCCTTTTTGTTTTACTAAAGGCAGAATCTATAGTTTCGGAGGCTTGATGCAATCTTTGTTGTGTAAGTTCAAGCAATTTTGAAAAATTGTTGAAATCATTTTTAATTACCACAAGAAGACGCATAATTTCATTGGAGTGTTGTTCTATGGCTATGGATTTAAAGCCTATTTGCAAACTATTCAGTAAAGCAAGCAATGTAGTGGGCCCTGCAACAATAATTCTGTATTGATTATGCAATACATCCATAAGCTCCAATTGTTTTACAACTTCAGCATAAAGCCCCTCTATAGGCAAATACATTATTGCAAAGTCTGTTGTATAGGGTGGTTTTATATATTTGGAACTAATCCTTTTAGCCTCTGTTTTTATTGAGTTATTAAGGGCTTTAAGTTCATTATTAATTGTCTTTTCATCATTGCCGTTGTAAGCCTCTATAAGCCGGCCATAACTCTCCTGTGGAAATTTGCTGTCTATTGGCAAGTACACTTTTTCACCATTATTTGGCAAGCAAAGGGCAAATTCAACTTTCTCTGCCGAATTGGGCACTACTGAAACGTTAATTTCGTATTGATTTTTATTAAGAACTTGCTCAAGCATCATTCCTAATTGCAACTCGCCCCAAGTTCCCCTGCTTTTAACATTGCTAAGCATTTTACGCAAATCATCAACACCGGTTGAAAGGCTTTGCATTTCCCCTAAGCTTTTATAAACGGTTTCCAAACGTTCACTAATCATAGAAAAACTTTCCGATAGACGCTTATTCAGTGTATCACTAAGCTTTTCTTCAACAGTTTCACGTATTTTTTCTAATTTTTCTGTATTATCTCGTCTTATTTCATTTAAATTATCAACAACTGAGGTTTTTATACCTTCAATTCTTTGCTCTGTATTATAAAGCTTTTGCTCTATAAGGTTTTGTTGATTACTTAGGCCTTCCGTGATTTGTTTAAGATTATCTTCCGTAATGCTATACTGCCTGTTCAATAAATCTGTTTGGTCATTTTTAAAGTTGTAATTATCCTGCTTAATATTAATTAATTGATTGGTTAAAATGCTGATATTATTTGTTAAACTGCTGTAGTTTTTATCAA
>JAAZPT010000175.1 GCA_012797085.1 Christensenellaceae bacterium
ATGTCCCATTTCATATAGATAATTTACAGCCGTATTTATACCACAATGGTTATTTATTGCTACAGTGTCCACATCCACATCTTTAAAATAATTGTCCAGCATAACAAAAGGGATATCCGTCTTTTGGAAAACCTTAATATCGCTATATATCATTTCTACTGCAAAAACAACAAAACCAACACAATCACTATTGATTAGTGTTTCTGTTTGAGTATCAGTACTTGTGCTTGTATTTAAATATATTATTTTTAAATTATAATCATTTTCAACCAATGTATCATTTATCTCCTCTAAAAAATGATTAAAAAAGGGAGATTCTTCTATTATTTTGTTTTTGCGTTTAAATATTACAAAGCCAATATTTTGTTTTGAGTCAGTATTTTTTAATAAATGTTCTAAATTTAATTTATAAATTGTATTTAATATCTCATTGCGTTTTTCATAGCTTATACCAGGTTTGTTATTTACTACTAAGGATATTGTTGCAGGAGAAACATTTAATAAACGCGCTAAATCTTTTGCTCTCATAATTGTGCCTCTTAAAATCAATTTAGTAAAAATCAAAATTTTACTAAATTGATTTTACTAAATTTAGCACAAATGTCAACATTATAAAAATTTAGCGCGTGCTAGTTAAATAATTATTTAACGATTTAATTAAATAATTTAATAAAATAAAAGAAAATTTAGAAAAATTTAGAAAAAAGCATTGACTTGTAAAAAAACATGTGATATTATCCAATTAAAGCGATAGAAAATCGCAAAATTAAAAGGAGGAAGGAAAAATGAAAAAACTACTATCTCTATTGTTGGCAATCTTATTGATTGCATCTTTCTCGACGGTGTTTGCTGAAGCAAATGCATTAAATGTGTATTGGATTGGCAAAACACTAAACAATCCTTGGTGGATTTCCGTTGCAGACTTTGCACAACGTGAAGCGGATGCATTGGGTGTAAACTTAACAATTGCTATTCCGCAGGAAGAAGTGGATCTTGAAAGACAAATTACCATGATCGAGGCAGCCGTTCAATCAGGCGCTGATGCACTTGTAATTTCAGCATCCAGTTCTGATGGTGTTGCACCTGCTATTTTAAGTGCACGGGAAGCCGGCTTAAAAATTGTAAACTTTGATACAAGAATAAGTGACAAGTCTATCATAGATGCCTTTGTTGGTGGAGATGATGAAGCAGGCGCTTACAAAGCCGGTAAATATATCTGTGAAAAACTTGGCGGCGAAGGAGAAGTTGCGGTTATTACAGGCTTACTGGAGCAATCTACAGGTGTTGACCGCAGGGCAGGATTTCTTAGGGCTTGTGCTGAATATCCAAACATAAAAGTTGTAGCGGAACAGGGTGCAGAATGGTCAAGCGATAAAGCATTTAATGTTATGACAAACATTTTAACTGCTAATCCTGATTTAAAAGGAGTATTTGCTTGCAATGACCAAATGGCGGTGGGTATGGTAAATGCAGCTGAGGCAGCAGGTAAAAATCCGGAAGACTTAGTACTCGTAGGCTATGATGGAATTCTTGATGCAGTAAACATGACTCTTGAAGGCAGGATGGATGGTTTTGTATCCTTACCCAATCTTGATGAAGGAGCAATGGGTGTAAAACTAGCTGTTGCATTAGCTTTAAACCCGGATTATAAGTACGAAAGGGAAATATTATACGATTGTACATTAGTGACAGCAGAATTTGAAGAGGGATTAACAGATCAAACAATTTATGAGTTTGCCGCTGAACGTTTTCCTTTAAGAGGACTTACACAAAAAGGTTACTAATTAATTAACAAATGCAAACCCGATAATTATCGGGTTTGCACATTATTTAATTTTTGATAGAGGTGTGACGTTTGGAAAATAGAGAATTATTATTAGAAATAAAAAATGTCAGTAAACAGTTCCCAGGCGTTAAGGCACTTGATGATGTTTCAATGAACCTTTATAAAGGTGAAGTAGTTGCGCTACTGGGGGAAAACGGAGCTGGAAAATCTACATTAGTTAAGATACTTTCCGGAGCTTATAAAAGAGACTCAGGGGAAATAATACTTGATGGTGAAGTCCTTCCTAAGGCTTACTCTACAATGGAAGGCAGAAGGTTAGGAATTTCTATAATATATCAGGAATTGAGTCTTTTAAATGAGCTAAAAGTTATGGAAAACATTTTTTTAAATCATGAGCCGAAAAAAATAAAAGGTGTTATTGACTTTAAAAAAATGCGAGAACTTTCTAAAATACAACTTAAAAAATTAAATGCAGATTATATCAATCCCGACTCAAAAGTTGGGGATCTTTCATTGCCACAAAAACAACTTGTTGAAATTGCAAAAGCTCTGGCTCTTGACTGTAAAGTACTTATTATGGATGAGCCAACAACATCCCTTACAAATGAAGAAAGTGAGCAGCTTTTTGGAGTAATAGAGGGATTAAGAGCAAGTGGTATAAGTGTAATTTATATATCCCATAGGATGAGTGATATTTTTAGAATCTGTGATCGTGCTATAGTAATGCGTGATGGCAAGGTTGTAGGGGAGCAAACCATAGAAGGTACTACCCAAGAAGAACTTGTTGAACTAATGAGTGGAAATATAGTAGGTTTTAGCAGAAAAGAGGGTTATAATTTTGACTATACGGATAAAAAAGTTTTGTTAAAGTTAAAAAATGTATCTGATGGCAACTTTATTGATAATATAAACCTTGATGTTTTTGAAAACGAGGTTCTTGGTGTAGGGGGCTTAATTGGCGCTAAAAGAACAGAACTTTTTAAGATGGTTTGTGGTGTTGACAAGATGCATGGTGGAACAGTGGAAATAGAGGGTAAAGAGGTCAATATTAAAACGCCAAACGAGGCTATAAAAAGTAAAATAGGCTATTTAAGTGAAAACAGAAAAGAAGACGGGTTGTCGTTAGGTATTACAGTTAGGGAGAACTGTATACACTGCAACTTTGAAGGGGCAAGCAAAAATGGTATTGTGAGTTATAAAAAAATAAATGAAATTGCTGATAATTATGTACAGAAATTAAAAATTAAGGGCAAGCCATATATGCGTGTAGAAAACCTATCTGGTGGTAACCAACAAAAAGTTGCCATATCTAAATGGCTGTTTGCTGAATGTAATATACTTGTTTTTGATGAACCGACAAGAGGGATAGATGTTGCAGCCAAGGCTGAAATTCATAACCTTATACGTGAATTTGCTAGAGGACCTGGGCATGCCGCAGTAGTAATTTCATCAGAAGTTAATGAATTACTGGCGGTTAGTGATAGAGTTGTTGTAATGTCTAAA
>JAAZPT010000434.1 GCA_012797085.1 Christensenellaceae bacterium
CGTCGTTCCACGCCCCGTCGCGGTTGTTAAGCGAGACACCGCAAGTTGAGGCAACGACCGCGCCCAACTCGAACTCTTTGCTCATGCAAGCCGAAGAGACCGTAAAACTTCCCAATTCGATGTCCTTCGCCTCAAGCTCGTATGTCTCGCTCGCTGTGGAGAGAGTGAGCTTGAGTTTTAATTCGCGCATGTTCGCCATGATCGCATCGGTGAACGCCGTTGACACGTTGAACATAGCTCCGCCCCCTCCTTACAACTCAACCCATGCGACCGTACATTTGAAGAGCGAATCTGCCGCCGTCTCGGGCTTCATTCCGCTTATCCTCCCATGCACCGTTGCTGTTTCCGTATGCCCGTCTATATATATGAGCTTGAATGCCACTTGGCTTAATCGACATAAGTTTCTCAACTGCAACTTTTGAGCCTGCGTCAGCATGCGATGGTCGAACACCCACTTCCCGACACCTGTGCGGATGATGTCGCGATGCAACACTCCAATCTCGTCACGCCCGGCGTTCTCGCCGTCAAGATTGTTGTCTTCTTCGTCAAAATCGTATTCAGGAGACGGCATCTCGACGTCATTGATGTAATAGCGCATATAACTCATTCGATATCCCCTCCCTTAAATAAAGACAGGCTTATTCCGCACCCTGCCCTCTCGGTCAATCGCAAGCTCGACAACGTGAATCAACGTGTCCGTGCCCAAATAAATAGGGATCGTTATCGTTCTTTCGTCGCCGCGCCCAACGCCGCCGCGCTCGGCAAGCTTATCCGCAATAATGTCAGCCCAACCGAGATTCTGTTCCAGCGGGAGGATCGCCTCTTTCTTTCTCCGCTCGCCGACGTAAGCGAGCGAGGGCTGTTGCACGTATCCGCCCCTTGCGTGTTTTGTGATGCCGCCCCTTGCGCCCTGCTTTGCTTTCTTCGCAAACTCAAGAATGTGATTAATAAAGCCGCCGAACGAGCCCTTCCACATCTTGGACGAGTCGGTAGGTATGAGCGGGATCTCCTTTATGTTGAGTCCCAGTTTGTTAGCCAGCCGAATAAACGTGTTAATAACACTGATCGCCTGATTGACAATCGAGATGACGATGCTTCTCAGCGTTCTCAAGGCGCCGTTTGCGATCTCCACAATTCCCTGCCATGCCGTATCCCAGTTACCCGAAAAGGCGCCGGAGAGAAACTTCGTCAAACCGCCGAACGCGTCTTGCAATCCGCCGATCTCTTCGCTTACATCGATGCCGAAAAGCGCTAACAGGTTCTTGATGTTATTCGTGTTGAAAATAAACTCGTTCTCCACGTCCTTCCACGAATTGATAAAGATATTCTTGACGCTATCCCACACTTTCCCCCAGTCGCCCGAGAAGATGCCGGAAAATAGAGCAAAGATGTTTTTTATTTTGTCAAGCGTATTGGAGAATTTATTCTTTATAGAAGTCCATGTATCGCCGAAAATGCTTTTGAAGACGTCGCCTTTGTTGTTCCAAAAGTCTTCCAGATAGCCCCATATCTCTTTTGCTGTATTTACAACCTTATCCCAAAGAGGTTTGATCTCTTTGTTCCAGAAGTCCTTGACTTTCTGCACGAAGTTCCTGATCTTCTCGATCGCTTCACCTAAAGCCCCGCCGATTTCAACAGGCACCTCCTTGAACTGCTGACCGGGATCAAAGCCATCAACGGCACCGGTTATCGCGCCTGCGCTCGCGGGATGCAATATCTCAAGCTCGTCAAACCCTGCCAGACTGCGCTTCAGCTTGTTGCTCGCCTTCGTCGCTTGGCCGAGACCGTCCGTGAATTTCTTTGTCGAACCGACGGCAACCATGACGGTTTTCTTTCCGGCAAGCGCGGCAAAGAACATCGCCACTGCGTTAAACGCCTTTGTCAGCCATTCGACGATGCGTATCAGGACAGGCTCAAGCGCTTGCACGAGCGGCGCAATCATCGCCGCGAAACTGCCCTTCATGGTGTCTGTCGCCGCCGCGATGTTGTTCATTGTCTTAGCGAACGCCGCGTTCTGCGCCGCCATGCGCTTAAAGCTCTCCATGACGCTGTTCACGGCTCGCCTGATGCCGTAATAAATGGAGCGCACTCCCATGAACGCGAGACCGATGCGGAGCGTCTTCTTCATCGCGCCGCCAAGATTGAGCGTGGATTTTTTCGCGCCGTTAAAGCTCCGGCTGATCTCACGCCCGGCCTGCTTGCCGACCGCGCCCATGCGTTTAGTTTGAGCTGTCGTCTGCCGCACCGCCGCCTGCGCTTGAGCCCCAGCGGAATGCGCGATCTGTTGCATGGCATGAGCCGCAGGATTCGGTTTTGGTTGCGATATCTGCTCCAATGCGCGCTCAAGCGCCACGACCTGCTGATCGGCTTGAGAGGCGGCAAGCTGAATATCGACAAGGCGTTTTTGTTCGCTCGCCAAGTCCGCCGCCATCTTCTCCCTGCCGATGCCCGGCAAGGCGAGAGACAACTCGCTCGTCATGCGCTTGACCTTTTGAGCTTGAGCAATCCGTTGGTTGTCGTATGCCTCCCAGAGCTTTCCATAAATTCTGATCTGCTCTCTGAGATGACCTTCGTCGAGGTCGATCTTGATTTTCGGCATAGTGAACTGCTTCATCGCCGACGACGCCTTGACCGCGCCCTCAACCGCTCCCTCGCCTATGCCCTTCGAGAACTGCTCATAGAGCATGTCGCCCATGCCGTCCAGCGACTTCGTGATCTCTTTCCCGACCGACCTGATCTCGGAAGTGACGTCTCGCATGTCAATTTTCGGAGCTTTGACGTTCAAGCTGTCCTGCATGACTTTGCTGATGTCGATTGACAGCCTGCCAATCTTGCGCAAAAACTCTTTGTCGTCAAGACGAACGCCTAACGATACGGAACCAGCATTGTTGTCTTCCGCCATATCGTCACCCCCTTACTGTGTAGGATTAAAAAAAGCGGCCTTGAATGCCGCCTGTATCGATTCGACCTGCGCCCTCGCGGCGTCCGGGTTGTTTTCGATGAGTTTCTTTGCTTGCTTTGTTTGCCACTCTCGACGTATCCGCCGTTGTTCTGGCGTGAAGTGCTTGATGATATCTCCGTCTGTCTCCGAGCGGATATCAACGATTGCGCCCAACGGTGTTTCGGGACCTATTCCGGAGAGCAGCGCCGTAAACTCTGACCACGGCATGTAAGTTTCATGCCTCAATCGGATGCCGTACTGTTGAGCAAAGGACGCCTCGATC
>JAAZPT010000176.1 GCA_012797085.1 Christensenellaceae bacterium
CAAAAATAATATCAAAAATTCTTATTGCTAAGGATGTTTATAAATATACTCTACAGGTAGAAAACTTTGATATAGAGCCAGGCCAATTTGTAAACTTATCAATTCCGGGTTTCTTTTTAAAACGTCCTATATCTGTAAGTGATTATGATGGTAAAAAATTAAGTCTTATTTTTAAAACCATAGGAGAGGGTACAAAATCTTTAGTAAAAAATGATGAACTTACACATCTTGATATGCTTTTACCTTTAGGCAACTGCTATAGTTTGGATAAATCTGTTAATAAAAACACCTATGTTGTAGGTGGAGGTCTTGGTGTGCCCCCTATGCTTTATCTATGTAAAAAACTTATAGAAGCAGGACAAAAACCAAAAGTGGTTTTAGGATTTAATAGCAGTAAGGACGTTTTTTTACATGAAGATTTTCAAGCTTTGGGCATTGAACTTATAGTGTGTACTGTAGATGGCAGTTATGGGCAAAAAGGCATGGTTACTGATTTTATAACTAATGCTGAATATATATATGCTTGCGGCCCTTTACCTATGTTAAATGCTCTTTCAAAAACAACAATCGATGGCCAGTTTAGCTTTGAAACACGCATGTGCTGCGGTTTTGGAGCTTGTATGGGCTGTACAATGTTAACCAAAAAAGGCGCTCAAAGGGTTTGTAAGGAAGGGCCTATATTTTATAAGGAGGATATAATATGGAGTTAAGTACAAAAGTGAATTTATCAGGGCTAATACTTGATAATCCTGTTATACCTGCCAGTGGAGCCTTTGGTTTTGGGGAAGAATTCAGTGAACTTTATGATATTAATATTTATGGATCCATATCCTTTAAGGGTACCACGAAAGAAGCAAGGCTAGGCAACCCATTACCAAGAATAGCGGAATGTCCCTCAGGTATGCTAAACTCCGTAGGTTTGCAAAATCCGGGTGTTGATTATGTAATTAATTTTGAGCTTAAGAATATGGAAAAATATTACAATAAGCTTGTAATTGCAAACATTAGCGGTTTTAGTATAGATGAATATGTTTACCTTGCTGAAAAAATGGATGAAGTTGATAATGTTGGCATTATTGAGGTAAATATCAGTTGCCCTAATGTTAAAAATGGTGGTATGAGTTTTGGAACAAGTGAATATGATGCAGCATTAGTTACGGAAAAAGTAAAGAGCGTTTGTAAAAAACCGGTTTATATGAAGCTTAGTCCAAATGTAACTGATATAGCGGCAATTGCTGTTGCTTGTGAAAAAGCGGGAGCTGACGGTATTAGCTTAATAAACACATTACTTGGTATGCGCATTGATATTAAAAGTCGAAAACCGGTTTTAGCAAATAAGTATGGTGGTTTATCCGGCCCTGCAATTATGCCTGTTGCCTTATGTATGGTTAACCAAGTTTACCATGCGGTAAAAATTCCTATAATAGGAATGGGTGGTATAAGCTCAGCTAATGATGTTATAGAGTTTATTATGGCTGGAGCAACGGCGGTTCAAATTGGCGCTGCAAACTTAGTTAATCCATTTTTAGGCAAGCAAATTATTGATGATTTACCAAATGTAATGGGGTCGTTAAATATTACAAATCTTGATGATATAAGGGGAATTATTTAATAATATTGTTTATTTGAAAGGAGCTTTTATGAGTAAAAATGATGTTATTATCGCATTAGATTTTAGCGATAAAAAGGAAACTTATAATTTCCTTGAAAAGTTTGATAAGGAAATTTTTGTAAAAATAGGTATGGAGCTTTTTTATGCTGAAGGGCCAAGCATTGTTAAAGATATTAAGGCCATGGGGCATAAAATATTTTTAGATTTAAAACTGCATGATATTCCAAATACAGTTGGCAGTGCTATGAAAGTTTTATCAAAACTGAATGTGGATATGTGCAATGTTCATGCCTCTGGTACTTCAAAAATGTTAGTTGAAGCAAAAAAAGCCTTGGAAGGTACAAATACATTGCTTATTGCTGTAACAGTGCTTACATCAATAAATCAGGAACTTTTAAATGATGAGTTAATGATAAACAAAAATTTAGCCGATGCTGCTCTTCAATTAGCATTAATATCAAAAAAATCCGGGTTAGATGGTGTTGTATGCTCACCTTTGGAGTCCCCAATTATTCATGAAAACTGTGGAAAGGATTTTTTAACAGTTACACCGGGAATTCGTTTTGCTGGGGATAGTAAAGGAGACCAATCAAGGGTTACCACTCCGGAAAAAGCAAGGGAATTAGGTTCTAACTACATTGTTGTTGGCAGAAGCATAACAGGGGCTCAAGACCCGGTGGCAGCTTATAATAAATGCTATAAAGAATTTGTTGGTTAAGGAGATAAATATGGAAAATATTGAAAAAATTGTTGCAAAAAATCTGCTGGAAATTGGTGCGGTTTTCCTAAGACCGGATGAGCCTTTCACTTGGGCAAGCGGAATAAAAAGCCCAATTTATTGTGATAATCGTCTAACCCTTTCAGAACCGAAGGTTCGAGATATTATTGAAAACGCATTGGCGGAAACAATAAAGGAAAACTTTCCAATTTGTGAAAAACTTATGGGCACAAGCACAGCAGGTATTGCCCATGCTGCAATTACAGGCCATATTATGAACCTTCCGGTAGGCTATGTAAGAGCTTCTTCTAAGGACCATGGCAGAAATAATAAAATTGAGGGGAAACTCAATAAAGGTGATAAAGTTGTAGTTGTTGAGGACCTTATTTCAACAGGAGGCTCATCTTTGGATGTGGTAAAAGTTTTACAAGAGGCCGGTGCTGATGTTTTAGGTATTGTAAGTATATTTACTTATAATACAAAAAGGGCAAATAAAATGTTTAGTGAGGCAAATGTTAAGTCAATAAGCCTTTCTAATATAAATGTTTTGGCAGGTGTTGCTGCAGATGAAGGTTATATTCAAAAAGAACAAGTGGAGGAGATAATTAAATGGGTGTCAGAAATATAATTAATATTACTGATTTGAATGTTGATGAGTTAAACAATATGTTGGATTTGGCTGATGATATAATGAACAACAAAGCCAAATATGCTAAAAAATGTGAAGGCAAGATCCTTGCAACATTATTTTTTGAACCAAGTACACGTACACGTTTAAGTTTTGAAGCGGCAATGTTGGAACTTGGTGGTAATGTTTTAGGCTTTTCCGAGGCAGCCTCATCATCAACTGCAAAAGGTGAAAGTGTAAGTGATACAATAAGAACCGTTGGCTGTTATTCCGATATAATTGTTATGAGACACCCTAAGGAAGGTGCTCCATTGGTAGCATCATACAGAACAACTGTACCGATAATCAACGCCGGTGATGGTGGACATTTTCATCCAACACAAACTCTTACTGATTTACTTACCATTAGGCGTGAAAAAGGTCATTTTGATAAGCTGAAAGTTGGTTTATGCGGCGATTTAAAATTTGGTAGAACGGTACACTCCTTAATAAGCGCTCTACTTAGGTATGATGATGTTGAGTTTGTTTTAATATCCCCAACAGAGCTTAAATTACCCCAATACATGAAGGATAAAATGGATAAAGAAGGCGCTAAATGGACTGAATGCCTGACTATTGAAGAAGCTATTGCGGACTTGGATATTCTATATATGACTCGTGTTCAAAAGGAAAGGTTCTTTAACGAAGAAGATTATATTAGATTGAAGGATTTTTATATACTAAATAAAGAAAAACTTGAACTTGCAAGAGAAGATCTTAAAATAATGCACCCACTACCCAGGGTTAATGAAATTTCTACAGAGATAGATGATGACCCAAGGGCAGTATATTTTAAACAGGTTTTAAATGGTAAATATATTCGCATGGCGCTTATACTCACACTTTTGGGTATTAATTAGGAGGTTTGTATGAATATAGACGGTGTAAACAACGGTATAGTTCTTGATCATATTTCAGCAGGAAAAAGTATGATAATTTACAAGCTTTTACAACTGGATAAGCTTGATTGCAGTGTTGCTATTATACAAAATGCAAAAAGTAAAAAGTATGGTAAAAAAGATATTATTAAAATAGATGAAAATATCAGGTTGGATTTTGATGTTTTAGGTTTTGTAGACCCTCATATTACAGTAAATATAGTAAAAGATGGAGAACTAAAGTTAAAAAAGCATATGGAGTTACCTAAAACGCTTACAAATGTACTAAAATGTAAAAACCCAAGGTGTATAACATCTGTAGAGCAAGAAATCGTACAACGTTTTAAACTTGTAAATGAGGAAAAAGTACAATATGCATGCATATATTGTGATGTTGAAGCTAAATTAAACGACTGATA
>JAAZPT010000018.1 GCA_012797085.1 Christensenellaceae bacterium
AATAGGAACAGTAAAGGGTTTACAGCAAATTCATGCCTATTTATTTGGTGGTTTATATGATTTTGCCGGTAGAATAAGGGATAAAAATATTTCAAAAGGCAATTTCAAATTTGCATCCGCATTATTTTTAGAGGATAGCTTGCATAAAGTTGAAATGATGCCAGAAAATACTTTTGAAGAAATCGTTAATAAATATATTGAAATGAATATATGTCATCCTTTTATGGAGGGAAATGGAAGAAGTACACGCATATGGTTAGATTTGATGTTAAAAAGAAATATAAACAGATGTATTGATTGGAGTAGTATAAACAAACAAGACTATCTATCAGCAATGAAAATTAGTACTATTAGTGATAAAGAAATAAAAGAATTATTATATTCCGCATTAACAGACAAAACTAATGATAGAGAAGTTTTTATGAAAGGGATAGATTACTCATACTACTATGAGCAGGAAGATTTTATTGATTAGATATATTAAAAAATTTAATTATAAAAGAGGCAAACCAAAGAGGATTTAAGACTGTTATAAGTAGACCAAATATAACATAAAAATTTTAGCACTTTTGACCCCTTTTTCTCTTCCGAAAATTTTCTCTGACCACCGTTTGACCACCAAAGATACGATTAGATATGATAAATATGATGAGATATGATAAAGTAAAAGTGGCTTAAAATAAGCATTACAGCGATTTAAGCCACCTATAAAAAACCGTGAGGATATAACTACGAATCAAAAGGTCGCAGGTTCGAATCCTGCCGGGCTCACCAGTATAAACAGCCACTTTACGAGGTGGTTGTTTTTTGTTATAAAGATTCTAATCATCTAAAAAAATCAAAATATTAGCGTTATTGAATAAATAACTTTTATTTTTTAAATAGTCTTTACGCCTTTGGCTCAACATATTTAAAGAACACTTGATAAAAATAAGTGTTCTTTAATTTTATTAAATTTTAATGATTACATAGAATACTTTACTTTTATTTAGAATCTCCAAAGTTTGATGCAGGTGTACTTGCATCTATTACAACTTTTCTGGATTTCGCCATTTCAGATTCACTCAGTTCCTGTCCTATTCCAGGAAGTTCAGGTACCATATAATATCCGTTTTCAGGTGCATAGTAATATTTACCGGCTTCCTTAAACTTGGTTAGTAGGTTAGCATTGTGCTCCTCATGGATAGTAAAGTTAGGTATTACAGCTTCTACTTGCAGCGCTGCAGCTGTTGCTATAGGTCCGCCACAAACGTGTATTTGAACTCCCATATCATACACCTGAGCCATATCACATATCTTTTTGGTCTCAGTTATTCCACCGGTGTTGCAAAGGTCAGGTTGTATTATATCAAGAGTTCTTTCTTCGAAAAATTGTCTGAAGTCCCACCTAGTGTAGGAACGTTCACCTGTAGCAAGAGGTAGACCGCTTATTTGCTTTATATGTTTGTACAAACTCGGATTACCTGGCATTGTCGGTTCTTCGTAATACATGATTCTATAGGGTTTTAATGCTTCGCCAAGT
>JAAZPT010000177.1 GCA_012797085.1 Christensenellaceae bacterium
ATCTGTTTTCTATTTCACCAATATAAAGAGCTGCATGTTTCAATAAACCTCCACTGTCTTTTTCTACTGCTCCCATGTGGTCAGTATCTTGGTGTGTAATTAAAATATGCTTAATATCTTTAGGTTTAATATTAAGCCATGACATTTTCTCTTCCAGTCTGTCATAATGGTATCCGGCATCAATCATAATAGTGTTACCATTTTTAGAATAAAAGAAAATATTGGCAACCCACTCCCTAAGAGAAGCAACATGTTCATCTATAAAACCGGTATTTAGAGGTTTAAAAATTCCTTTGCCTCTAAACAGTCTGCTCATAACTTTCTTTTGTAAATTTGTAGCTCTTTTGGACATGTTTCTTCCTCCCGTAAAAATCTACAACTTTTGATTAATTAGAAAAATATACGCAAGTTAGATTCAACTAACTCCTCGCTTGTTATTCTAACTCTTTTTATTTGTTTTTGCAATACCGTTTCTTGATTTAAGAAATATTATAATGTTTAATTACTGTAAGCTATGTAAGCAAACATATTATCCAAAATTAATTTTCCCCTTTCTATTCTATTTTCATGTGTCAAATAAAAATCTTCCTTTGTTTTTATAAAACCAAAGGAAGATAATTTTTGTTATTAAGCATGTTATAAAAATTTTTTATTAATTTCTTACTAAATTATAATTAATTATGGAAAAGAAAAAGATTTTGATGTGTTTTCTTCGGCAATCTTAGCTCCATACTTATCCCTTCTAGCTTTTGCTATCAAAGCGGAAACTAGCAGGCTTAACGTTGCAAGCAATATAATTGCCCCTCCTGGTTTGATTTCAAAGTGCCAAGATAAAGTTAAACCAAGTATCATAAAAACTAAACCTAAGCTAACCGCCGTAAAATACATCTGCTTATACGACTTAACTAAGAAAAGTGCACAAGCTACAGGAATGACAAGCAAAGAAGAAACCAATAAAACGCCAACCGTTTTAGCACTTAAAGCAACTGTAACAGCTGTAAGCAAAGTAAAAATACTGTTAATTCCCATTACAGGAATACCATCTAAGCGAGCTAAGTTGGCATCCATTGAAACGGTTAACAAGGGGCTGTATAAAAAAATCGTCGCAAACAATACAACAACAAACAAAAAAAAGGCTGCTATTACATCACACGGAGACGAAGCCGAAATACTGCCAAACAAGTAGGATTCCAAGGTGTTTCCACCAGGTGTAAAGTCAGACAAGATGGATGCAAAACCAAGCCCAACGCTCATGATAACGGCTGTGGCCATATCCCCATATTGAGGAAAACGATAACGTAATGCCTCAATCAAAAAAGCAGAAACAATGCAAATTACAACCGCCCCCAAACTTGGATTAATTCCCAAAATCAATCCTAACGCAACACCTGCCAAGGAAGTATGGCTCAACGCATCGCCCATCATGGATGTTTTACGATTAACCATAATAATTCCAATCAAAGGTATTGTTATTCCTAAAAACATACCTACCAACAAAGTACGCCGCATAAAAGCAAACTCAAACATGTTTAAGCCTCCCATTTTTTAGTTCAAAAGCTTGGTCAAGCTCTACAATATCCTCTACCAATTTTCGTTCGTGAGTAACTATTATGTAAGCTAAACCATCGACTATTTTTAGCTCATTCAAAATAGTCAAAAAATCCCTGTTGCTTTTTTCGTCAACACCGGCTGTAGGTTCATCTAAAATTAGAAGTTCGGGCTTTTCGACCATTGCTCTTGCAATCATCACCCTCTGTTGCAAGCCTCCTGACAGTTCTTTAAAAGGTATTTTTGCATAAGCAGAAAGGTTAAAATGTTCCAAAACTTCATTTGCCTTTTTGAAATGATTTTTTCCGGCCATTTTTATTAACCCCATTTGTCTATATTGACTGCTAGCTAAAATTTCCTCACAAGTTACAGGAAAAGCTATGTTTTTAGAAATTGTTGATTGTGGTACATAACCAACATTTGACCAGTCTTTTTTATTAGTTACATCCTCATTACATATATATACACTATTTTCTTTAGCTTTTAATTCACCCAAAATCAAGCGCAGCAAGGTGGATTTACCTGAACCGTTGCTTCCATATATAGCCATACTTTCTTTTTCTTTTAATTCAAAATTAACATCTGTCAAAACCGGCTCTTTAGTATAAGAATAAGCTAAATTTTTAACACTTATCATTGTTTTTTTCATAATTCACCTCATTGATTGTTCTAAAAGCTCAAGGTTTTCGCGCATTATTGTAATATAATTTGTATCATCCTTGGCACGAACAAATTCCATGGATGTTAAAGGTTTTGCTTGAGCACCAATCTCCCACGCAATGGTCTGTGCATCCTTTTTAATTCCGCTTTTCTCATAAAAAATTGTTTGAATTTTATTTTCCAAACAAAAACCTATCGCCCGTCTAAGTATACGTAAACTAACTGAACCCATGCTGGTTAATCCCTGCAACGGATATTGATCAAGGCCAAAGTCTCTTGCTAAATAAGCATAAGCATAGTGGGTTACAACAAAAACCTTGTTTTCCTTTTTTTCAAACTTCTTCTTATACTCGTGTTCTAGAAAAGATAGTTCAGTTACTGCTTTAACTTTGTTTTTATTAAAAGTTCTTTTATATTGAGGAAAAACCTCAGCTAAGGCTCGGTTAATACTATTTAAATAACTCATGGCATTTGTTGTGCTCATCCAAGAATGAGGATCATACGTAAGCTTATCTAAATTTGAGGTTGAGCCAGCTAACAAAACTTGCCAAGGTACATCCGTTTCCCCATCCGGTTCAAGAAAGCGGTAGCTAAGTAGGGTTTCCGACAGCCTATCCGAAACAAAATAGTACGTTCCGCTTTCATTCACTTTAATATAGGCTCCCCCTGATGTGTGCCCCATACCTATTTTATAAACTCGGGAATCTTTAACCGCTATTGTTTGATACTGTGATATTGGTTCCCCTTCTTCCAACATTACTTCTTTTGCATACGCAACAATATTTTTATCATTTAAATGGCTATCACTCTTAATTAAGCTTAAACGCATAAATTCTTCATGAGTATGTCCAAACTGCATAGGGTACACTACACCTGCTTCAAGATTCATTTTTGCTAAAAATTGAAATTCTCCAAGCGCCGCTGCTCCCGTATAGGTAATTAAATCAACCCCCTCAGAAAGGTTAATAATTTTCAGTTCAGGTAAACTTTCCCTAACAGAGGCCAACCACCGCTCTTCCATGTTTGCCCCATTGATAATCAGCATATCAGCATAGCTTAATTTTTCAATGTCCCTTGGAGTGGGTTCCCACATATGAGGGTCTTGCTCAGGTGGCATTAGTATTTTTAATTGGATATCTGTATCGCCTAAAACTGTTCTTGTTAAATCA
>JAAZPT010000178.1 GCA_012797085.1 Christensenellaceae bacterium
TGCATTTCTATATTTTCATTAGATAAAAGTATATTACGAATTTCTTCTGATATTTTGCAACCACCCGGTTCCCTTGTGGCTATAAAATCAAATCCAAATTTATTAAGATTTTTATACAATAATTCTATTTGTGTTGTTTTTCCACAACCATCCATACCTTCAATTGAAATAAATTTCCCTTCTGGAGATGGTAAATTTTCCAAACCTAAAAAGCTATATAATTCTTCTACTCTCTTAGCTATTGCTTTTGCTCCGGCATTATAAAGCTCATCTTCATCACCAAAGCCATAAGCTGCACCAATAAAGTCTATATTATTTGCAACAGCACCATCACCATCATACTTTCTATCGCCAACCATAACAGCATTTGTATGCTCTAACTTCAAAGCCCTTGCTATAATTGTAGTTTTAGTTTCTTCATTATTGTCATCTTTTATTCCATTAATAGAGTCAAAAAAGTGACTTAATCTAAAATATTCCATCACCTTCATGGTTGGGATAATGGGTTTTGATGTTGCTAAAGCAATTTTTATACCGTTGTGTTTGAGTTTTTCAAGTAGGCCTCTAAAACCCTTATACAGAGAATAGTCCTTATAGCCCGTTTTTACAAAATGTTCACGATAAATTTTACCTACTATCTTATGATCTTTTTCTTGAACACCTAATATACTACTTAAGGATACCGAAAGAGGGGGGCCTATCATTTTTAACATTACATCATCATCAGGTATAGGATACCCCACAGTTTTCAATGCATATTTTGCAGAGTTTAGCATGCCTAAACCGGAATCTGTTATTGTTCCGTCAAGATCAAAAATTACTAAATCGTATTTTAAAGCCATTTAATTTATCCCTTCTTCTACAATGCAAAGCACGCAATTATTTTTTACTCCGAACAACTTGCCTTCATCTGCATTTAAAAGCATATCAACAATGTTATCATTATATTTCTCTCCCCAAATAATTAAGGGTGTACCTGGCGGATAAAAGCCCACAAGACTTGCTGCTACCCTATTCCTGGCTTCATTTAAAGTAACCCACTCTTTTTTACCGAAGTAGGCTTCGTTAGCATTTAAAGCTTTATCCGGTAAAGCATAATTAATATTAATAATTTTTATGTTACTTAAGCTTTGTTTGCCAAGGCTTTTAATAGCCTTATACAATGTTTTCAATTGTTTGTTAAGTATGTTTATATTTAAAGAAACAATACAAACAACATAAAAATCATCAGCAAGTTCTACATCAATACCTGAATTTTTAAGTTGTTCTTGAAATTTATATCCTCCTTGATTAGCTTTAATTACAAGGCGAGTTTCATCATAGATAATATTATCATCTTTTGTTTCATTTTTCCATTGATTATGAGCCAAAGTATAACCATAATCACAAATTTTATCACCAAAATTTTTTATTAAAATTTTTGCTTGCGATATATTACCAGCACCAAAGCTATCCATGTAATTACGAGCATCATCTTGGGATAAAAAGTTAATAAAGGAAGGGCTTGTTGTTTGTACGGTACTTAAGCATTGAAGCAAAAGCTCATTATTAATACCCTCATTTAATAATAACCAAGCACTTGATGTTAATGACGGCAATGTTTTATGGGCGGATTGTACAAATATATCCCCACCATATTCCCCTGCATTTTTAAGATCCCTATCCCAATTTAAATGTGCACCATGAGCTTGATCGCATAATACAAGCATATTTTTGCTGTGAGCAAGCTTTACAATATCTGTTAAGTCCAACATAGCGCCATAAAAATCCGGGCTTGTAATTAAAATTGCAGCAGCATCAGGATTTTGTTCTATTGTATTAATAATGTTTGCTTTACTAACATAATTATGGCCATTTTCTGTTTTGCTGAAATCTATAAAGGCCACATTAAAATTTAAAAGCATAGTTATATTATAGGCAGATATATGGGAGTTACGCTGCATTATAATTTTATTTCCAAAATGCTTCGCATATATTAACATTGCATGTACTCCTGCCGTTGTTCCATTATGTAAAAATATAGCATTAGAAACACCCGCTGATTTTGCAAGCATTTTTTGCGCTTCAAAAATTGCCCCTTTTGGCTTATAAAGGTTATCTGTTACATCAACAAGCTCAGTAGTATCAAGCTTATAGATATTTTTATATTTATATGGTGCTTTGCCGTGATGCCCCGGCATATGCAAAGACAACCTTTTTGAAGTTTTTTTAAGCATATTATAAATTAATCTATTTTTCATGTTTTCACTTTTCCTTTTTTAAAGCCGAGCCAAAAGGCTCGGCTTATTGCATAGTATTAATTAAGTAATTCAAAAATTTTACACTATTATCATCATTTTTATTTTTATAAAGTACAGCTAAATACATATCATTTGGATTTATATCAAACTGTGATAATTTTTTAAGAGACGTTGCGGGTATACCATATATGCTGGTAATTTCTGTTTTGGTAGGGCTTTCAGAGGCCGGTATTGTTACTATGCCTCTTTTTACATCAATACCGTCTATGTTAAGGGAAGAATTTTCAATATAATCATCTAAAGGCAAAAATGCACCCGCCCTTGCGAAATTCAAAAATTTATCCTTTGTTAAAAGGTATACATCCCCTTGTTCCGATATTACAAATGTTGTAATTTGCATATCACTATATATATCTTGCATTCCGGAATCAAACAATATTACTGCGGATAATTCCTCCATATCCGGCATTATATTTATGCGAGTTTCTTCCATAAATTCTTTGAGTTTTTCTTGATTTGCAAGAGCATTGCCACCAATATACCATTCCACTTTTTTATTTTCCGGAGCCCTATAAGCTGTTGATGTATATACAATATCCCATAAAAATATTGATAACACAACTATTAATACATATATGACTATTGTATAGCGCAAATGATTTATCAGCTTTTTTTTAGTGATTTTCATAATTAACTAGTCTCTGGGTTTCATTGTCGGGAATAATAATACGTCTCGTATGCTTGTATTGTTTGTAAACAGCATAACCATTCTATCAACGCCAAAGCCCAAACCGCCTGTTGGAGGCATTCCATATTCTAGGGCATTTAAAAAGTCTTCATCTATACTGGCATTAATACCTTCTGCGCGACGTTTTTTTACTTGGTCTTCAAACCTTTTTCTTTGATCAATCGGATCATTAAGCTCTGAGAAGGCATTACCCATTTCGTGGCCGTTTATGAAAAACTCAAAACGTTCTGTAAACTCCGAATTTTCTTGTTTACGTTTTGCCAAGGGTGATATTGATACGGGATAATCAATAATAAACACAGGTTGAATTAGGTTCTCCTCTACATAAGCATCAAAAAATTCAGCAAGTACATCGCCCTTTGTTGCATTTTTATCGCACTCAATATTGTGTTTTTTAGCACAAACACGAGCATCCTCATCGCTTACCCAATCAAAATAGTCTACATTAGCATATTTTTTAACAGCATCTACCATGGTAATTCTTTCCCAAGGAGCTTGCATTTCTATAATATTATCGCCACTTTGTATAGCAGTTGTACCGCAAGTTTTTAATGCAACAAAGGTATACAACTCCTCAACCATCTTCATAACCTCATTATAGTCTACAAATGCCTGATAAGTTTCAACACTTGTAAACTCAGGGTTATGAGTTGAATCCATACCCTCGTTACGGAAAAGTCTGCCAACCTCATAAACTTTTTCCATGCCGCCAACTATTAAACGCTTGAGGTAAAGTTCAGTTTCTATCCTTAAAAACATATCAATATCTAGGGCATTATGGTGAGTTTTAAATGTTTTTGCAGCAGCACCAATTTCAATAGTTTGTAAAACCGGCGTATCAACTTCAATAAAGCCGCGAGAATCAAGAAACTCCCTTACAGCAGCAATAATTTTAGACCTTTTTACAAAAACATCTTTAACTTCAGGGTTAACTATCATATCAAGATATCTTTGTCTATACCTTAAATCCGCATCCCTTAAGCCATGGTATTTTTCCGGTAGCGGTTTTAAGCATTTACTTAATAAGGTTATTGACCTTACATGTATACTTTTTTCACCCATTTTTGTTATAAATACAATACCGCTAACACCAATAATATCGCCAATATCTAAAGTCTTAAATTCATTATACTCGTCAACACCAATATCATCACGGCGAATGTAAAGTTGAATTTGACCTTGATCATCAAGTATATGCGCAAAGGAAGCCTTACCCATAAGCCTTCTGCTCATAATTCTGCCGGCAAGGTTTACCTCTTTGCCCTCAAGTTTATCAAAATTATCTTTAACTTGTTGGCTATAAGCATTAACAGGGTATGAAGTTAAATCATAGGGACTTTTTCCGGCACTAATAAGCTGGTTTAGCTTTTCGCGCCTTATAGCCTCTTGCTCTGAAAACTCCTGCTCTGTCATTACTGTTTGATTTTCAAGTTTATTTATATCCATTTTACATCCTCCAAAAAATATTATTTGCCCATTCTTTCAATCTTTTTAATTTCTAATTCATACATACCGGCCGGTGCTTCAACTTTTACAACATCGCCTTTTTTATGGCCCATTAATGCTGCACCGATAGGGCTTTCGTTAGAAATTTTACCTTTTAAGGGATCGCTTTCACGGGCGCCTACTATATAATATGTAACGGTGTCTTCCTCAAAAGCATCGTAAACTGTTACTTTGGAGCCTATATTTACAGTTCTTATATTTACTTTGTTTTCATCAACGATAACAGCATTACGAATGTATTCTTGAAGTTCTGAAATTTCACCTTCAAGCCTTGATTGTTCGTTAAGTGCCTCGTCATATTCTGCATTTTCGGAAAGGTCGCCAAAACCACGAGCTGTTGCTATTTGTTCGGTAACTTCTCTCCTGCGTACTGAGGTTAAGTATTCTAATTTTTCCTGAGCTTCTTTTAAGCCAGAAGTGGTAATAACCCTTTTACTGTTTTTATCCATATATAGCTCCTTCCGAACCCATATTTATTTATTAAAAAATTTGCAAGAAATAGCTTGCATAAAGGTTATTATATTGAATGTAATCGTCTTTGTCAATTGCAAAATAATTTGCTTTTTTTGTTACAAATTTATTAAAATTATTGACTATTTTGTAGTTTTCTATTAAGATATTATTGATAAACTATAATATATATTGGGGGTATATTTTGTGAAGCATTCATATGGCCTTAAAGCTATAAAAATCTTATCAATAACAATGGCCTTAGCTATTGCTGTTATGATGTTACCTATAAATGTTGCCTATGCATTTAAATATCCAACAGAGGGTATGGCTACCGATAGTGTTAATATGCGTAAGTATGCAAATACAAACAGTTCATTAGTATACAGGTTAAAACAAGGCGATATTGTTACACTATTAGGTACAAAAGGTAGTTTTTACCATTTAAAGTATAACAATTATGAGGGTTATGCCTTAAAGGATTTTATACAAATCGGTACAGAGCCTACTCCTACACCGGAGCCGCCTAAATATGTATCCCTCAGCAAAGGTTCAAGCGGTTATGAAGTAACTGCATTACAAGAGGCGTTAACTGAACTTAAGTTTTATGATGCTGAAATTGATGGGAAATTTGGAAATTCTACCTTTGATGCTTTAAAAAGCTTTCAAAAAGCAAACAAGCTTAAACAAAGCGGTGTTGCTGACGATAAAACACAAAAGTTACTTTATGAAGGTAGGCCAAATAACAGCAAAGGTAGGCAACAAACTGTAAAAACATTAGCACCTTTACTTGGAATTATGATAAAGGCCGGCAGTAAAGGTCAAGCTGTTAAATCTTTACAATTAAGGTTAAAAGAACTTGGCTATTATAGTGGCGAAATTAATGGAGTTAATGACACTGCAACAAGTAGTGCAATAAAGGCCTTTCAAAGAAATAACGGTCTTAAAGTTACAGGCAATGCAAACGCTGATGCACAAACCCTTATTAATAGTATATTAGCAATACCTGCTGATGCTACACCTACACCTAAACCAACTGCTACCCCAAAAATGCCTACTAAAAAGCTTAGCAAAGGTGATATAGGCAAAAGTGTACAATATTTACAAGAAATGTTAACCGGCATGGGTTACTTTACAGGCAAAATTGACGGTAAATATGGTTCAAGTACTGTAGATGCTGTAAAAGCCTTCCAAAAAAGCAATGGATTAAAGGCCGATGGTGTTGCCGGAGATGAAACAATTACAATAATGTACTCAGGCAATGCAATATACCATTCAAGCAAGGCAACCCCCGCACCTTTATCAACAGCTACCCCCTCACCGATAAATTACCCACAAGTACAAGAAAATATTGAAAGTATACGCTTAGGCGCTACCGGAGATATGGTATTATATTTACAAAGAAAATTAACCGAGCTTGGTTATTATAATGCAAGGATGGATGGCAACTATTTAGCAGACGACCAAGCTGCAATAATGGCATTCCAAAAGGATAATAATCTTAAAAACGATGGTATTGCAGGTTACCAAACATTAAAACTTTTGTTTAGTAAAACAACTACCACAAGCCAAAGCTTTTCTGAAAGTTCTATTACTCCTCCTCCGGTTAAAGTATCATTGAGGCTTGGAGACAGTGGTAACGAAGTAACAAAACTACAGCAAAGATTGATAGAGCTAAATTATCTAAGTGGTAGGGCCGATGGCAAATATGGAGAATCAACAAAGAATGCAGTAATGGCATTCCAAGCTGCAAATAAGTTATCAAGGGATGGCGTTGCCGGTGCTACAACATTAGAAACGCTTTACTCTTCAAATGCAGTTGGAAAAAAATCCCAAGTTACAAACAGCACCATACTTAAAAGAGGCGATAATAGCCCTGCTGTAAGGGAATTGCAAACTGCTTTAATCAATTTGGGTTATTTAACGGGTACTGCCGATGGCAAGTTTGGTTCTAACACACTACTTGCATTAATGAAATTTCAAGCAAGAAACGGGCTCAAAAATGACGGTATAGCCGGTTCAGAAACATTAAGCAAATTAAAAAGTGAAGATGTGAAAATTGCACAGGGTGCAAAACCAACACCTAAGCCCGAAGCTCCCTCTATCAGTTTGGTGCCCGATGCCTCAAGCATAAGGTATGCAAACTGGTATACTGAAATTAGAGCAAGGATTAGAAAATATCCCAATATTACAGTATATGATTATAAAACCGGTGAAAGTTGGCAGCTTAAGGTGTTTAGCACAGGCTCCCACGCCGATGCTGAACCTCCAACCGCAGCAGATACCGAAAAAATGCTAAGAGCCTTTGGCGGCAAAACAACCTGGACACCTAAGGCAGTATGGATACTTATGAGTGATGGTAGAAATTATATTGCTACTTTACACAACACTCCCCACGGTACATACAGCAACAAAAACAATAACTTTAAAGGGCATATGTGCATACACTTTCCCAGAACATTGGCACAAGTGCAAGCAATAGGCCCATACGCTGTATTACATCAAGATGCAGTAGATCTTGGTTGGAAACAAACACAACAGCTTGTCAAGTATAAATAAAAACAAGTTCATAATAAAAAGGAGCAGTTGCTCCTTTTTTAAATGCCAATATTGATAATTTAAATTAAATTAAGTATAATAAATTAGATTGGTGAAGGGAGTTTTGTGTGTGAAATATTTAAGACGCATGGTTTGGTATATAGCCGGTAGACTATTTTTTGTGTGTACCTTGCTCTCTTTATTTGTTGTGGTGTTTTACTATTCCATGAATGCTTCGGGCATATATATAGTACTTAAGGATGGAATGGCTAAAAGAGCACAAGTTATAATGCTTGATGAAAAAAGTACTGATTTAAACAAGTATTTTCAGCCTGCCTTTATCGAGAGGGATGAAGCATTGCAAATAGCATTATCCGGAACATCTCCCTACACTTGGTATAAAGTAAGAGGTATAGACCATAGAATAGAATTAAAATGGCTTTGGAGTTGGCCGTGGGATAATACGGCTACCGTTGACTTTATTGAAAGAATCCCTCATATTGATGGCAATGTACTATCTCAATATCGGGAGGTAGTTGTAGCCCAAAATGGTGAAGAGGCTCTATACCCACCAAAATGGCAGGCCGGCAAGTATAAAGCCACAATGATACACGAAAATGGAAGATGGTTAATTAAAAGCATCACAAGGGATAATTCATGGAATGAACCTTAGAAGGAGCAATTTTGATAGATGTAATTGTAAACCCTACTGCGGGTAATGGCTATGCTTTAAAGGTAATTGAACAAGTTGAAAAACACTTAAAAGAAAACAATATAGCTCACAAAATTTATTATACAGAATATAAAAAACATGCTACAGAACTTGCAAAACAATCAGTTATAAATAATGTAGATACTGTTTTATGTGTAGGTGGCGATGGCACTGCCTTTGAAATTGTTAGCGGACTTACAGGCAGCAAAACTGCCTTGGGCTTAATACCTGCAGGTACAGGCAACGACTTTATTAAAACAATTAAAACTCCAAAAGACCCAATTGAAGCTTTAAAAAGAATTCTGTCAACAAAGCCAAGACCTTTAGATTTAGGCCAGGCAAATGATAATATGTTTTTAAATGTGAGTGGTACGGGCTTTGATGTAATGGTGCTTGACTTTGCAGAAAAAGCAAAAAAGTTTGTTAAAGGCATACTTCCATACCTATATGGCATTATTCAAACTATTATCCACCATAAACCCTATAAACTTAAAATTACTTTGGATAACGAAAAAGTTATTGAAGGAAATTATTTAATATGTGCTGTATGTAATGGCAGATATTTTGGCGGCGGTATTAAAATTGCCGGCAATGCTGAAGTTAATGACGGTCTATTTGACGTAATTATTGTGGAAGATATTAAAAAATCCCAAATGCCAAAATATTTATTGGGTCTTTTAAAAGGAAAAATATTGGAGTTTGATATTACAAAAGCTTTCTATGCAAAAACCGTTAAAATTGAAAGCAAGGGTATGAGAGTAAACGAAGATGGTGAAATATTTAAAACTGATGTGGTTGAGTTTAAAAACTTACACAACAATTTAAATGTTTATTGGTAGTAAAGGAGGCATGTAAAAAATTGCACAAATTTACAAGAATTGCATTGTTATATTGTACTATAATAGCTATAATATTAAGTGTAGCAATAGCAGATGAGGAAATTTCATTAAAGGATTTAAGTTTTACACCGAGCGTTTATATCGTTTTGCCGGAAACCGTAAACAGTTATGAAAATGGCGGTAAACTAAAGGTTGTTGCTACAGGAAAACATGTTAAAAGTTACCGCGTTAGTCTAAGCTGGGAAGGTAATCGCCTTGTGCAAGAGCTTAACGGCGAGCAGTTTGAATCCATATTTGAGTTTGAACCAACTCATAAAGCAATGGAGCTTAGTGTTGTAGGTTTTACCGAGGAAAACTTTAGTGGCAACAGCACAGAGGTTATGAGGCAAGTAATAAGCCCTAAACAGGAAATAATTTTAAAGATGATAGATTTGGCCTTTAAAAACTCTAAGGAAAAGCAATATAAGTTTGCTCCCGCTGAAGAGGACCATCAAATAGGTGTATGTAAAAACTTTGTAATGCGCTTGTTTGATACATTCTCTAAAGATTACAGAATGTCCGAATATCCGGATTTGGTTTTACATATGCCAAAAAACAAAAGCCTTATAGATAGTAAACCTTATCAATACGGCCTTGAATGGCGAGACGAAAGCGCTGAGGATGGTAGTCCCTTTGAAATAGCCGGTCAATTTAAATATGATAGAGATTTAAGCAAAGAAGAAAATTTTAAAAAAGCCTATGAGCTGATGTTAAAAATACAAAAAGGCGATTTTTTTCAAATGGTTGGCGATTATGGCGGCGGTAACGGCCCCCATTCCCTATATTTTATAGAGGATTATGATGCTGCAACGGATAATTTGCATTTTACCGACAGCAATATGTTTGGTAAAAGAATAGACGGTGTTAGATGGGGCTACATGCAATATGATGCAGTTAGAACCGGCAATTGGTTTGCTACAGTTTTTAACATGAGGGATAGAGGCGCAACAATTTATAGGCTTAGAGATGATTTAATTAAACCTTAGAAAGGAGAATATTATGTCTAAATTATTGGGGAATACAAGGGAGCTTTTTGTAAAAGCTATGGAAGGTGTAAGTGATGCTGCAGCAAAGCTTGCAAGTAATGCAAAATATAAGGTTACTGAGGTAAACTTAACAACAAGGCGTAGAGAGATTTTAGAAAACTTCGGCAAAAAATGTTATGACCTTTGGAATCAGGGTACACAATTTCCACCCGAAGTTGAAGCTGAACTTGCAGAATTGGCTGATATAGATGAACAAATAAACACTTTGAAGGCTGAACATTTTTCTTACCTTAACCCTGAGCTTGAAAAAGAACTTCAAGAAAAACAGAGCGAAAATGAAAGTGAATCAGAAGTAGACGAAATAATTTTTAACGAAGAAGTAGACGAAAAAATATTGGAAAATAGCAACGAGGAAATAATCGAAGAAATTGTCAACGAAACTGATGATAATCAAAAATAAAACACCCTTTATGGGTGTTTTTTTATTTTATGTGCTATAATATAAATAAAAAAATTTAGGAGTAATATTATGGCAAAAATTTGTGTAATAGGCAGTTTAAATATTGATTTAACTGTGAGTGTACCAAGGTTTCATATGCCCGGAGAAACTATTTTTAGCAACGATTTTAAAACGTTTGCAGGAGGCAAGGGCGGAAACCAAGCTGTGGCAGCAGCAAAACTTTCAAATGAGGTAATGATGGTGGGTAAGCTTGGGGACGATCAATATGCAAATTTCTATATTGATTTGATGGACGATCTTAAAATTAACCATGATGCTGTTTTAAAATCAAAAGATGCTCCGAGTGGAATTGCCCTTATTGAAGTTGATGAAACGGGTGAAAACAGAATAATTGTTGTAAGTGGCGCTAATATGTTGGTTGATGTTGCCCAAATAAAAAACTATTTAAACAGAATATTAGAGTACGATATATTTTTGTTTCAGTTAGAAATACCTTTGGAGCCTATGGTGTATTTAGTTGAAATACTAAAAGAACACAATAAAATAATAATTTTAGACCCTGCCCCTGCAAGGGAATTGCCTGATGAGCTAATTTCCAATGTTACAATACTTACACCTAATGAAGTAGAATTAGGCATTTTATCAAACATGCCTACAAAAACCAATGATGATGTTGTTTTGGCAGCAAAATCCCTTATAGCAAGAGGAGCCAAAAAAGTAATTGCAAAGCTTGGTTCAAGGGGAGCAATGTTGGTAACGGAAAACAGTAATACAATGGTCCCCGCCTACAAGGTAAATGCCATTGATACAACTGCTGCCGGTGATAGTTTTAACGCAGGTTTAGCAACAGCATTGGGTAAACATTTTGATGATTGTAAAGCAATACGCTTTGCAAATGCTGTTGCAGCTATATCAACAACATCAATGGGTGCTCAAGGAGCAATGCCAAGCCTAAAGGATGTTAAAGAATTTTTTAATAAAATAAAAAATGGTCAAATATAAAAATACTTAAGCCCAAACATATATGATATCGGATTTATGTTTAAACTTAAAAATGGGTTGAGGCTTTAAGCCTTAACTCATTTGTTTTATATTATTTAAGGACTGTTAAAATGAAAACACACAAAAATATTGTAGTTGGAAGCTTATGTGCCCTTGCCTGTGAGTTTATTTTTGGTTTAAGTTATATATTTACTAAGCAAATCACTTCAAATATTAGTGTATTGGCATTATTGGGTTGGCGATTTTTAATTGCCTTTTTGGGCATGAGTTTGTTGCTTATTTTTGGTTTTTTAAAAATAAGTCTAAAGGGTAAAAGCTTAAAGCCTTTGTTTTTAATTGCCCTTTTTAGCCCTATAATATACTTTTTAGGTGAAACGTATGGAATAAGCTACACAAGCGCTTCAGAAAGCGGTGTATTTTTAGCATGTATTCCTATTGCATCACTTATAGCATCAACATTGTTATTAGGCAAAAAGCCAAAATTAATACAAATTGTGGGCATATTAATAACATTGATAGGTGTACTTATTACTATATTTGCAGTTAGTACATCTGTAAGTTTTTCAGTAATCGGTTACATTTTTTTATTAATTGCAGTAATAGCCTATGCACTATATAGTATTTTTGTTGAAAAGGCTGTTAGCTATACAGGAGCTGAAATTACTTTTACAATGCTAATAGCCGGTTTAATAGTATTTAGCATTTTAGCTCTAAGTGAGGCTTATATTAACAATAACTTAGTAACGCTTATTAATTTGCCCTTTGTTGATAAGAGCTTTTTAATAGCAATTCTTTATCAAGGCATAGCCTGCTCTGTTATTGCCTTCTTTTTATCAAACATAGCCATTGCAAA
>JAAZPT010000179.1 GCA_012797085.1 Christensenellaceae bacterium
AAAGGTTTATATGGTTATATTATGAATGAGTTTATAAGTAAATAATCAACACAAAAGAGCCCCTTTACTAATATTGGTAAAGGGGCTTTTGTGTTGGTGTTTTTACTTTTGCATCCAATCTATTTGTATTGTAAAACATGGTTTATCAGTATAGCCTTTAATAATACTCATACTATCTTTATTTTGTAATTCCAATTTTATGTTTTCGTTACTTCTTATCTCGGAATTGTAATGTATTAAAACATTTTTGGCAATATTAACTTTATGAAAATCTGCAGAAAACAAATCAAAAGCCCAACGTATATATGAAGTGTTATTAACATGTAAATTTATATCGAAGTCAGAATATTTAGATCTTTCTGAGAAGTATTCAATTTCAGATTCAATATTTTTTATATTATCTGGGAAAGGAAGTGGCTTAATATTAATGCCATTTTTTAATTCTTCAGAGCAAAAAGGCTCGGCGACAGTTCTTGAATTCAAATCAATCTGAACATATAAATTAGAACTGGTTCCAATAATTTCATTACCTAAATATATTTCAACAAATCTTGGAAAAACACCATGTCTCATTTTCCCAGGCCAAGTTCTAAATCTAATAATATCATTTATTTTTGGATATTTATTCATAGTTAAATTAGACCTGGTTAAAACCCAACCAAGCCCTTTAGAAGACATAATTTCAACACCCATACCTAATTGTTCGCTATGCTCTCCTGATACTTCTTGGTTTAATGAAAATATCCTATCAACTCTACAGTAAGAACTAAAATCCACGTCTCTAGCATTTAACCTATATTCAAACTCAAATGGTTTTAGCATATTAATCACTTCTTTCTATTTTTTTTAAAATCATTAATATTAATTGATATTAATGTTGTATAACCTAATATTACTCCTTCCAACAAAATTATTGTTGGGTCTACAATATTTAATATGGACAATGCGGGTATTATAACATCTCCGGTATAAGTAAAGTATTGATATAGAAGTATAATAAATAATATTATGGCAGACGCTCTATATAGTTTTAATGTTTCATATGATTTATTTTGTAATTGACTGAAGCTTGTTAATAATGAAAGTCCACTACCTAAAAATATACCTATTAAGGAAAATCTTAAAAACTTAGATTTAATCATATTTAATATATAGTTATTAATTAGTACTAAAACAAACAGAAATATTAATGGTAAAATTGCCACATATATTTTTTTAAAAATTTTTTTCATAAAATTCTCCAATAACTTATTCTATTAATTTTACCTTATAAATATTATAATAATCACAAAAACTCTTGTTTATCCAACTGTTTGTATTATTTGTAATATCTCCATATTCAAGCAGGTTGGGTTTTATGCTTATAGGTTCAAGTTCAATTATAGCATTTTTATTTGCATTTGATAAAATATTATGTCTTTTATATTTTTCTAAACTATAATAATATGCTGTTTTATCTATGGTGGAGCTTATAGCCTTATATGTACTAGTGTGTTTAATAGTAAAAATCAAATAAAATATTAACAGCAAAAACAAAATATTTTTTACATGTAATTTGTTTTTTATTATGCCTATTTTTTTTATATGCACTATGTTTTCAAAATACTTTATAAAAT
>JAAZPT010000180.1 GCA_012797085.1 Christensenellaceae bacterium
TAATATAATTAAATTAAAGGAAGCATTATCTTTAATAAACAGCCCTATGGATTTTGATTTGTCCCAAGGTACTATATCTCCCGATGGGAAAAGCGCCGTATTAGTACTAACATTATATTTTGAAGGAAAAACGGAAGCTATGGTTTATCCCTTACAACTGCTAAATGCTAACGGTGTATGGAGAGTTGATGAAAATTCTTTTTTAACACTGCTCAGCTATTTAAATGAGGGGGAAGTATGAATAAAAAACTCGTATTATTAATAATTGTCTGCCTTGTTTTAAGTCTGTTTTTCAGTTCTTGCACAAACAGTGCCATAGACGGTCAAAATAAAGAATATTTGCCTTTGCCTGTTGCCCAAACGGATATAGCAGCCCCTAGGGGTGATTCCAAGCTTAAGTATTTCAGTAGTGTTTCATTATACTTGCCCGACAGGTATACAAATACACTCAGAGTTTTAAAGATGCCCCTTGAATTGAGTGTGGTTGATAATGCCTATGAAGTTGTTATAAACAATTTGTTGAAATTTGAGGGCGATGATAATTTGGTAGCGCCTACTTTTAATAATGCTATCGGCTTGTTTGGTAATAATCCGATAGAAGTATCCGGAAATGTAGCTAGTGTTAATTTAACAGCTAATGCATTAAGGTTAAATCACGATCAATTTTACTTGCTAAGCTCCTCAATAACGGAAACCCTTTGTCAATTTATCGGAATAGACTATGTAAACATATTGGTTGCTGATAAGGCTGTTGCTCTTGATATGGATACCGGTATACCTATGGGCTGCTTAAAAAGGGAAAGCGATTATAACTCCTTTGCAAACCATATAAAATTGCTGGAATCAAGGAACAGGGCAAACAAAGAAGGCAAGCTTATTGAAATACCTGTAACATTATATTTTCCTTCAAACTCCGGAAAGGGAATTGTGCCTGAAACGCGCAGCATAAGTTTTCCTAATGTTAATGTTGTTGATATGACTGCTAAAATAATAAGGGAACTTGAAAAGGCGAAAAGTGGCAGTCAATTACCGAATTTTTATGATTTGCTGTCAACAAAACCTGAAGTTAGGGATTGGAAGGCCGGAGGGATAGTTGTCACCCTAAGGTTTAAAAGTGTATTTAAGGATGTTTTAAAGGGTTCAAACCTTGATTTAAATACGGCAATAGCTATGATAGGCAATAGCCTCAGTACCTTTATACCTAATTTAGCCGGTATAAAAGTATATATAGGCGATTCAATGCTTACAAAATTAGAAATTGATTCAACGGAAATAGAATTTGATAATGGTTTGATAAACAGGCCGAGCCTTTCAGGTTTTATTGTTAAGGATATTGTACTTTTTTATTCCGACATAAATTGTGAAAAACTTGTAGAAGTTAAAAGAGAAGTGAAAGAAAACTTAAACATAGGTCCAAGAATAAAACTGTTGCAGCTTTTTAAAGGCAAAACAAATACGGATTTCAGCATAATTGAAGCTCAAAATATAATAAATTTTGAAATTAATGATGCTGAAATTTTGGGCTTATCTTTAGAAGGCAACACATTGGCAATAAACTTTGCTCAAAGTGTTTTAAACAAACTTAAAACAGTTGATAAAAACCAAGAAAAATTATTTGTATATTCAATTGTAAACAGCATATGCATTGCTAAGGAAATTAAAAAAGTAATGTTCTTTTTTGACGGTAAAGCGGTTGATTATATAAACGGCAAGATGTTTTGGCAAAGTGAGTTTATGCCATACTTAAAAATAGTACATTAATTTGACAAAACAAACCGTTAATATATAATTAAGCTATTAAATTAGCGAGGTAAGCAAATGGAAAACAACAATGTTATTGTATTGGATACTACATTAAGGGATGGAGAACAAACTCCCGGTGTAAGTTTTAGCATAAATGAAAAAATAGAAATAGCCCGCCAACTTAATGATATTGGAGTCAATGTTATTGAAGCGGGTTTTCCTGCAGCCAGCAATGCGGACTTTAAAGCCGTTGAAAGCATAAGCAGGGCTGTAAAAAAAGCCACAGTGTGTTCCTTGGCAAGGTGCAGAACGGAGGATATAGATACCGCCCTTGAAGCTATGAAAGATGCCGTAAAGGCACGTTTGCATATTTTTATTGCTACCAGCCCCACTCATAGGAAATATAAACTTAATATGAGCAAGGAAAAAATATTGGATAAAATAGCTCAAAGTGTAGCCTATGCTTCAAAGCTTTGTGATGAAATCCAGTTCTCCTGTGAAGATGCAACAAGAACGGAGCTTGATTTTCTTTTAGAGTGTTATAAAACCGCCTATAAAAACGGTGCAACAATAATCAATATACCCGATACCGTAGGCTATGCCTGCGTTGATGAATATGCCTCATTAATAAAGAAGGTAAATGACTACTTAAACAGCATAAAGGAAAATAATGATCCGAATTTTTATATTTCCGTACATACCCATAACGACCTCGGCTTAGCTACTGCTACCACATTGGCAGGCTTAAAGGCGGGGGCAAGGCAGTTTGAGTGTACTGTTAACGGCTTGGGTGAAAGGGCCGGAAATGCGCCCTTTGAGGAAGTGATTCTCGGCTTAAGGACACGAAAGGATATTTATAAACTTGATGATAGCCTTGATTTAAGAAAGCTTTATAAATTAAGCCGATTGGTTGCTGAACACAGCGGTTTTGAACCCGCTCAAAATAAAGCCGTTGTAGGCTCTGCAGTGTATTCCCATCAAAGCGGCATACACCAGCATGGAGTGTTAAAAAACAGAACTACATATGAAATTATTAACCCTAAGGACTTAGGTATACCAAGCGGAGATATTTTGCTTAGCAAATTATCAGGCAGGCATGCTTTTCTAAGCTATGCGGAACAATTAGGCTATACCCTTACCGAAAGGGAACTTGATGAGGTTTTTGCCGAATTTAAAGACTTTGCCGATCAAAAAAAGACGGTGAGTGAAAAAGATGTTTTGGCGTTACTGACATCCGCCTCTTTAAAAAGTAAGGGTAAATACAAAATGATTTCTCATCAGGTATTTAGCGGCGATAAGTTAATATCCACATCAACAATATCCCTTGCAGTGGAAGATCATATTTTAACAAATGCCTCTTGCGGTGAAGGCCCTATTGATGCCTGTTTTTCTACAATAAATCTACTTACGGGAATACCTGCCAAATTACAAAGCTTTGAACTGAAGGCGGTGTCCGAAGGGCGAGATGGTCTTGGTGAAGCAACCGTAAAAGTAGAATATGAAGGAACGGTTATGATAGGTAAAGGTGTTTCAACGGATATTATTGAAGGTAGTTGCTATGCCTATATAAATGCAATTAACAGAATAATTGCAAGCAAGGAAAAGGAGAATTAAATGCAGCATTTTTATGCCTATATATCTCGCCTTAAACTGATACAACGTTGGGGTCTTATGCGCTCCACTCAGCCGGAAAACGATATGGAACATACAATGCAGGTTGTGTTTATAAGCCATGGTTTGGCTTTGCTTGCAAATACCAAATTCAATAAAAATATTGATACGGAGCTTGTAATTGCCCTTGCGGCATACCACGATGTGGGTGAGGTAATTACAGGGGATTTGCCTACACCCGTTAAGTATAACAACCCCACAATAGAGCAATCCTATAAAGAACTGGAAAAAATGGCTAATGATCACCTTTTAAGCATGCTGGATGAGCCTTTAAAAGGGGAATATGAAAAATACTTAAAACCTGATAAAAATTCATATGAATGGAAGTTAGTAAAAGCTGCCGATAAAATAGCGGCATATATAAAGTGCATAGAAGAGGAAAAGGCGGGCAATCAGGAGTTTTCAAATGCTAAAAAAAGCATATATCAAACAATATTGAATATGGATATGCCCGAAGTTCAAGTTTTTGTTGAAGAAAGCCTACCAAGTTTTTCTCTGTCTTTGGATGAAATATCCAAAGGCATAAACGCTTAAAAATTAATATATTAAAAAATCCCCATTGCTGGGGATTTAATTTTTTTGTAATTTTACCATGTACTTCTTAATGCTTTTTCAACTTGATTTTGATGTTCTGAATCCACTTTATTTGAACCGTGGGTCTTGGATCCTGTTGTATGTATACAGAAGTGGCCTTCAAAACCGTTGTTTTTAATTGTTTGAGTACCGTGAGGGAATCCGTTCATACTGGCGGCATATACATGATCATTATATTTAATAAGTATAGCTCTTCTGCTCCAGCTAAAACCGCCGAATATTGATTTCATTGTTGCTGTATCTTCCTTAGTTAAGGGTTCACAGTCCATGTGGTTCATGCCGGACCAGCGCATAGCCTTAAATACTTTACCTGTTTTGATATCTTTTATTTGGAATATTGCTTTCTTGGGTATTATCCTACTTCCGCCTTTGAACCAGTCGATTTTTTCTGTCTTATATTTTTTGCTGCTTGCTGTAGCGGCATTTTGGGCTTCCTTGCCGAACAACAGCCTTATTGTTGTTGCGCCGGCAACACCGTCTTCGCTCATGCCTTTTTTAGCTTGGAATTTTATTACGGCCTGTTTTGTTGTTTCGCCGTATCTGCTGTCAACATTGCCGTTGAAATAGCCTAAAAGCTTTAGAGCTTGTTGAAGTTTTTTAACATCCGTGCTGTAATCTCCTGGCTTGCTTGTTTTAGGAACGGAGCCTATATCGGCAATGGTGTTTATACCGGCCATATTTTTATCTTTATCCGAGCCGCTGCCACTTGTATTGCTTGAAGTATAACTTGATGCATTTGTAGCAGGCTCGCCGAATATTATCCTGATTGTTGATGGGCCGGCAACACCGTCGGCATTCATGCCTCTCTTTTTTTGGAACTTCATAAGGGCATTTTTTGTACCCTCGCCAAAGCTGCCGTCAATTGCTCCTTCGTAAAAGCTCAATAATTTTAAAGCTTGTTGCAGTTTTTTTACATCTTCGCCTTTATCGCCTGGTTTTGATGTGGCAGGTACGCCTATGTCCGCAATTGAGAATATATCGCCCATGTCCTCATCGCTTGTAACAACGGTAACAGGAGTGCTGCTTACATAGGTATTAGCGTTGGCGGCCTTTTCACCAAAAATTATTCTGATTGTAGACGGGCCTGCAATGCCGTCGGCACCCATACCGCGCTTGCGTTGGAATGCGCTTACTGCCTTTTCAGTCTCTTCGCCATAATAGCTATCTATAATATTGTTATAATAGCCAAGCACATTCAAGGCCTGTTGTAACTTTTTAACGTCTTCACCCTTATCGCCGGGCTTTGATGTATTGGGCACGCTGCCTATTGCATCTATGCTTGAAACCTTGTTGGGATCATTTATTGTATTACTCTCTTCAGGCTCTAATACGGATACATAGTTTGCCGCATTTGCAGCCTTTGAGCCGAATAATACCCTTATTGTAGCAGGGCCTGCAATACCGTCATCCTTCATACTTCTTTTTCTTTGAAAGTTCATAACGGCTTTTTCGGTGCCTTCACCGTAACTGCCGTCTATTGTGCCGTTATAGTATCCGCTTACTTTTAAAGCCTGCTGTAATTTAACTACATCTATACCTACATCACCCTTTTTGGATGTTGCTGGGGTATCTCCAATATCCTCAATGGATGTAATTGTTAACTTTTGTTGTTCTTTTGCTGCTGAACTTAAGGAGCCTGTAACCTGAGTTGTTGTACTTGTAGTATTATTATTTACTATTGTAGCGTTGGCGCCTGTTATTGTACTGCCAAATAATACAGATAATGTTCCGGGGCCGGCAATACCGTCAACTTTCATTTTTCTATTTGTTTGAAAACGCTTAACAGCCAATTCGGTTGCTGAACCGAAGTCGCCGTCTATTGTGCCGCTATAATATCCAAGCACATTTAATGCTTGCTGTAATTTAGCAACATCTATACCGCTGTCACCTAATTTTGTTGCGTTAGGCATACTGCCAATTTCGCTAATATTATTAACTTGATTATAAGTATTTTCTTGATTAAAAGTGTTTGTTGAATTATTTACTGTGTTTTGCACTACTGCAATATGCCCGTTTATATTGCTGCCAAATATTACTGATAAAGTTCCCGGGCCTGCAATGCCGTCAACGGTCATCTTTCTATTTTTTTGGAATCTTTTTAAAGCATCTTCAGTTTGTAAACCGAAATTACCATCTATCGGACCGTTAAAATATCCAAGTACATTCAAGGCTTGCTGCAATTTTACAACATCTTGGCCCTTATCACCCAATTTTGATGTGTTGGGCATAGTGCCAATTTCCGCAATAGAGTTTACTTTATTATAATTCACACTTAAATTATTGTTTGTGTTTGCAATAAATTGCTTGGATATGGCCGCAATGGTACTTGTACCGGCAACGCCATCGGCTGTCAGGTTCATGCTTTTTTGAAAAGCTATAACGGAGTCCTCTGTTTGTTTGCCGAAGCTGCCGTCCATCGCTCCATTATAATATCCTATTTTATTAAGAGCTTTTTGTAACTTTAAAACCTCGTCGCCTTTATCGCCCAATTTAGTTGTAACATTAGGCAAATCAATATCTGTTATTGGATTTTGGCTTGATGCAACATAGTCGTTAATTATAAGGTATTTACGCATAACAAAGCCGCTTAGCTTGCCGTACTTAACCTTACACCAATCCTGGGCTATATATTCAAGCTCTAAAGTTTCGCCTTGGGGTATTGCTATAAGTATGGTTGAATTTGTACTCATATCCGACCTTAATAATAAAGCGCTTGTATTTACTATAGCTGTGCTTGATGCAAACACATTGCTCATTGTAGAACTTGATATTAATATTATTAATGCTATTGCAATAATTTTTTTAATTTTTGATGAAATAATTTGTAACATTTTTTTACCTTTCATTTCATAAGTCTTTTGAAATAATGTCGATTAAAGCTCAATAAAACATTATCATAAAAGCTGAAAATTGTCAATTAAAGATTACGAATTGTTACAAAAATATTATAGACATGTATATTGATTTTATTATATTAATCTAGTATTATTTAATTATCTAATTTTTAGGGAAGTGTATTATTTTGAAAAGAATTTTAACAATATTATTATCATTTATTATTATATTTTCATTTGTTAGCAATAGCTTTGCTGCAGAGAAACATTCCATGCATTTTTTTGATACATTTGATACAATCATTACGATAATAGGCTATAGCGATAGCAAGGAAATTTTCGATACTGAAACTCAAAAAGCCCAAGATATGTTCCGCATGTATCATAAATACTTTGATATATATAATGAATATGAGGGTGTAGTAAACATGTGTACACTCAACAAAACAGCAAAAGACGGGCCTGTTAAAGTAGATAAAGAGTTGTTTGATTTTTTAGTTTATGGCAAAAAACTTCAGCTTGAATTGCCTACAGGGGTAAATATGGCAATGGGCTCCGTCCTTAAGGAGTGGCATGACTATAGAACAGCAGGAATAAATAATCCTGCAGAGGCAAAGCTTCCAAGCATGGATAGTCTTATAGAGCTCAACAATTATACGGATATAAACAATTTGGAACTTGATGAAGAAGCTCAAACTGTTTACTATAAAGATCCGAATATGCTTTTGGATACATCGGCTGTTTCAAAGGGATATGCTACTGAAATGGTGGCTGATTATTTGGCAGGCTCATCAATGCCGTCCTTTGTAATAAGTGCAGGCGGCAATGTAAAGGCCGGCATATCACCTTTGGACGGAAGAGAGTTTTGGTCTATCGGTATACAAGATCCCAAAACGGCTCAAAGCGAATCAAACAAAATGTTAAATGTAGTTGGTATAAAAGAAATGGCTGTTGTTACAAGCGGTGATTATCAAAGGTATTACATTGTAGACGGTAAAAAATATCACCATATTATTGACTCTGTAAGCCTTATGCCTGCAGACCATGTAAAAGCTGTTACAATTTTAACTGAAAACAGCGCTATGGCGGACTATTTAAGCACAGCCTTATTTATTATGCCTTATGAAGAAGGGTTTGAATTTGTAAAGGGCTTAGATGGAGTGGATGCCCTTTGGGTTCTTTTGGATGATACAGTTAAAATGACGGAAGGTTTTGAAAAAGTGGTTATAGATTGATATTAATCAACATAATATGTTATAATTATTAAGCTAAGTTGGTTTTGAAAGGAGCGATTGCATATGGCAAAACAACAAAGCAATCGTGTACTGGCTCAAAACAGAAAAGCAAGGCATGAATATTTTGTTGAAGAAACCTATGAGTGTGGAATAGAACTTAAAGGTACAGAGGTTAAAAGTATACGCCAAGGCAAAGTTAATTTAAAAGAGAGCTTTTGTATGATTCGCCAAGGTGAAATGTTTGCAGAGGGCATGCATATAAGTTCCTACGAACAGGGCAATATTTTCAATACAGACCCACTAAGGCCTAAAAGGTTGCTACTACACAAAAATGAAATTCGTAAACTATTTCAAGCAGTAAAAAAAGATGGCTATACCCTTATACCCTTGCAGTTGTATTTAAAAAACAATAGGGTAAAACTTCTTTTAGGTTTATGTAAAGGTAAAAAACTTCACGATAAGCGTGAAACCCTTGCACAACGAGATGTTAAGCGTGCCATGGAACGAGCCATGCGAGAGTATAAATAGCTCAAACATGGGGATGTTTTGGTTTCGACGGGGGTATTGGAGGGGTTCTAAGCGAGCCGTGGCCCTGAACCACGTAAAAACGGGAACTAAAATTTAATTGACAATAATAATCAATTAGCATTCGCGGCATAATGCCGCCATCACACCGTAAAGCCTTTAAACCGGAAATGTGATGTAAAGCCACAAAGGCAACGTAACTATCAAAGCTTTGAGATAACTTACGTAACATGAAGCTACCAAAATCATTAGTATGTTAATTTACGAATGATGGAGGGAATAATAAATAATTAACTACGCTCGTAGAAAGGGGCTTTGACAGACTTTCGGACAGGGGTTCAATTCCCCTCATCTCCACCAAAATTAAAACACGCTGCATGCGTGTTTTTCTATTTTCTAATTCTTAATTTTTTTGAACCGGTTAAGGATGCAAATAAGTATGCAAGTATAAATTTAATTGGCCTCCAAACCCTATTATTATCCACCATAAAAAGCCTCTTCCGGGGTTATGTATTTCAAAATTATATGTTCGCTTTGCCATTATATTTCCTTTCTATAAACGTTCTTATTATCAAAAATATTTTTCACTTATTTTCTAAATTCATTTCCTTTTCTATAATTTTAAACAAATCACTCAAAGGTATTTCAAAGGCCCAAGCAATACGCCATAAAGTTTCAACGTTTGGGTTTTTATTTCCATTTTCTATCATTGCAAGGTGGCTTCTTGCTATGCCTGCAAGGCCCGATAACACCTCCTGAGTTAAATGCCTTTCTATTCTAAGCCGCCTTATAATATTACCTGTTATTTTGCTGTTGTAAGTCATAATATTACCTCTTTCTTTTAATAGGCAATTTGCCCTCACAACAGAGCATGTTTTTTTCGCGGTTTTCATAAAATAATTATAAATAACAAAAACAACAAAGCTGTCTACTATAATAGACAGCTTTTAACTAAACTGATATTAAAATAATCTTAATATAAAACAAAAAATGGAGGATGAATTATGAAAAAAACAATAGCTTTATTATTAGTGCTTGTGTGTATATTATTAACATTTTCCCTAGTTGTTGCTGAGGAAAAGTCAGTTGAACTTGTATTCACAAATTTTGACGAAACATTATTTGTAAATAAAACAAGCAATTTAAAAGTCAAACTGGAAAACACTAAGGAAAAAGCAAAATTTGAGTATAGTTCAAGTGATGAAAATATAGCTGAAATAACTGAAAAAGGGCAAATTAAAGCTATTGCACCGGGTACTACAACTATTAAATGTATTGCCATAACGGAAACCGCTGAATATGAAAACAGCTATATATTAACTGTAATAAATCCAATAAAATCAATAAAGTTAGATAAAAAAATCAATATGGCTGTTGATACAAGTTACCCATTAAATATTGAAATTACCCCTGAAGATGCCACAAACAAAAACATTATATGGTCATCATCAAAGGAAAACATTGCAACTGTAAGTGATACAGGTGTATTATTTGCCCTAAAAAAAGGGAGCACTACAATTACAGCAACATCAACAGACGGATCAAATAAGAAAGCCTCCGTTAACGTTAATGTTAAAGAGTATGATGCTGTTATCAGGTCTAAAGAGGGGAGCTTGGTAGGCTACAGCACAGGCAGTGGAATGTTTGGAATTGGATATAAAACTAAAAATGAAAGTGTCGATTATTCTTCTGATGTGGATAGTTTTAATGTGGATGATCCTAACATATCATTAGGGGATAGTGTAGTAAAACTAATACCTTTAAAAGCAGGCGAGGATACTTTTACAGTACAGGTTGTAAACTATTTAACAAGAAAGGCAAAAAACTTTAAATATAATGTTTATATTACTCCGGAAGCATTAAAATATGCAACAAATGATGCAGCAAAGAAAGCCGATAATAAACATATAATTTCAGCGTTGAAAAACAAGTTTGATTTAGCTTACGAAAGAAAATTAAAAGAATATAACTTGTATTATTTAATTGATACGGATTTAAAAGAAACTTTTTGGTTTGTTTCTAACGATACTTTTGTTGATGCTGCAACATATAAAGGAGATTTAAATAAAGGTATTGATTTGATTTTTAAAGATGAAGAGCTAAAGGGTCAAAAATATTCACTACGTTTTCAAAATGAAAATGACGATTCAATCCTTATAATGAAAGATGATTATGGACAAGATTTTATAGAATATACCTATAATAAAATTGAAATAAGCAAAGCATTAGATGTAGTTGATGTTAATAATTATTTAAAACTATTAGGTAGGTAATTAACAATAAAAAAGAGGTAGGTGAAGCCTACTTCTTTTTTATTGCATTAGATTATTCTTAGACATAAAAATACTCATGTATAATTTAAATCCAATAATTAATAAATTTTTCAACAAAAAATTTACTAAATCACAAAATAATTCACCATAATTAACTAAATTATCTACAAGTATTTGATTATTTTAAGGGTTTTGTTTTAAAAATGCTATCATATATATTAAACAAGAATTAATTTACTAAATATTTAGTAAATTAATGATAAAAATATTTCTTGACACACTATTTTCAGTAAGCTATAATAAAAACAAAGCAAGAAATAATATATTAAATATAAATAAAATAGCCAATTTATCACATTTTTATCGATCTTGAATTTATAAACAATATAAGTTGTATATGTTTAATAAAAACTTAATTCTAGAATCCAAGTAAAACTATTTATTATTATTTAGTTCTATATCTATAAATTTTATAAGGAGATGTAGATGAAGCCACGTGTTAAAGATATTGCAATGGAGGTAGGTGTTTCTCCGGCCTCGGTTAGCAATGCTCTCAACGGTAAAGGGGGAGTTAGTGAAGCCACTGCTCGCCGCATAATATCTGTAGCTAAAGAAATGGGCTATGTTGTTAATAAAGATACTTTTAGTAACGCTAATTATGTGCGCTTAGTATCTTTTAAAAGACATGGTTTGGTTGTTATGGATACACAGTTTTTTGCCGAGATGATAGAGGCTTTAGAGCGTCAATGCCATACAGCAGGCCTAAAACTGATGGTATCTAATATTCATATGGAAAAGGATACGGATTATTTTGATCGTGTTCGCGAAATTTGTCAGGAAGAGTGTGCAGGTATAGTACTTTTAGCTACTGAAATGTACTCTGAAGACTTGGAACTTTTTTCTCATACAAAATCTCCTCTATTGGTGTTAGATAGTTTGTTTAGAAACAAACGTGTAAATTGTGTGGTTATGAATAATAAAGAAGCCGGCTATATGGCTACAGAGCGCTTTATTAAAATGGGTCATACAAAAATTCACCATATTACAAGCAGCGTATTGTTCAATAATATGAAATATCGTCGTTTAGGGTTTGAAAGCGCTATGTCAGATGCAAAACTTCCATATGATGATAAGTCCATATGGCGAGTAACACCCACCCTTGAGGGAGCTTATAGGGATATGTATGAATTGTTAAGCAATTACAAATATGAAATGCCCACAGCTTTTTTTGCAGCTAATGATATTATAGCAGTTGGTTGTATACGTGCCCTTAAAGAGAAAGGCTATAAGATGCCTAAGGACATTTCTATAATAGGTATGGATGATTTAGCAATTTGCCATATTACCAATCCGGTATTATCCACAATAAGAGTACCTAGGGAGAATATAGCAAGAACAGCTATTAAGCGACTATTAGCTA
>JAAZPT010000181.1 GCA_012797085.1 Christensenellaceae bacterium
ACAATAATAAAGTAGAAAGAAATAATTTGGTTGGAATATTTATGTATCGTTCAATGGAGATGGTAGCATCTATTCATGGAATTATGAAATGTGGAGCAGCTTATGTACCTATTGACCCTGAGTATCCATTAGAACGAATTAAGTTTATGGTTAGAAATGCTAATATGTCAGTTATATTTACGCAAACCAGCTTATTCAATCAAATTAAAAAGGCGATAGATAATGAAAATATTAAAATTATTTTTGTTGATGATAAAAACTCCGAATATTTATCTATGTCAGAAGAACGTTCAAATATAGCTGTTGAACCAAGTGATATATCATATATGATTTATACTTCAGACTCCACTGGAAATCCTAAGGGCGTAATGAATACTAATGAGGCATTATGTAATAGAATTTTATGGATGCAAAAAGAATATAATATTGGGCCAGGAGATAAAGTTTTACAAAAAACACCATATTGTTTTGATGTTTCCGTTTGGGAGTTTGTTTGGCCTTTAGTTACTGGAAGTACATTGGTGATCGCTGAACCTGGTGGACATCGAGATGCCACCTATTTATGCAAAACAATTATAGAATACGGTATTAATATAATGCATTTTGTTCCATCAATGCTAAATATTTTTCTGTTGGATTCTCAAGTGCCTTATTGTACAAGTTTAAAAAAAGTCTTTAGTAGTGGTGAAGCTTTGAATTTTTCGGTTGTTGAAAAATTCTATGAATTGTTGCCTAATACTGAATTACACAATTTATATGGTCCAACGGAAGCAGCAATAGACGTAACTTACTGGGATTGTAGTGTAAATTATAAGAAAAATATAGTTCCTATTGGATATCCCATAAACAATGTGTATATGTATGTGCTGGATGATAATCAAAAACCAGTTCCAATAGGCGCTTTTGGTGAATTGTATATTGGAGGTATAGGGCTAGCAAAAGGTTATTATAACAATGAAGATTTAACTAAGGAAAAATTTTTAAAGAATCCATTCTTAAAAGATGCAGATGAAAGAATCTATAGGACTGGGGATATTGGCCGCTATGATATTTCTGGTGTGATTGAATACAATAAACGAAAAGATTTCCAAGTGAAACTTAGGGGGCAAAGAATTGAATTAGGAGAAATTGAGGCTGCATTAGAGCAACATCCACACATAAATAAAGCTGTTGCACTGGTTTATAAGGACTTTAACGGATTACAGGATTTAATGGCATTTATAGTTCTTGATGGAATATCAGATATAAATATTAAGGAATTAAAAGAATATCTAGGAAAACATCTACCACAATATATGATCCCCTCTTTCTTTAATAAAATAGAAGAAATACCACTATCTTTAAATGGAAAAGTTGATAGAAAAAAACTTGAATCACTTATTGTGATAGAAAGAACTGGAGAAAAAGAAAGTATCAAACCGAGGACAAAAACAGAAGAGGTAATATTTGAAATATGTGATCAATTATTAGGTGTTGGCACAATAAGTATGAATGACAATCTAATAGAACTTGGAGCATCTTCATTAATAATTGCATCTTTGGTGTATAAGTTAAGAGATAGATTTAATATAGAACTTGATTTTAAGTATG
>JAAZPT010000182.1 GCA_012797085.1 Christensenellaceae bacterium
ACTTCCTATATTTTTTGCCGGTATGTGGTGGTTTGGTATACAGGATACGGCTCAAGGTTATTTTGTTGGTACAAACAAACCGAAGTTATCCTTATTTATTGCTTTGTTACGAAAGGTTATAGTGCTAATACCCCTTGCCATAATATTGCCAAAATTTATAGGCGTTGATGGTGTTTATTTAGCAGAGCCTATAGCGGATTATATATCAGTGAGCACAAGTGCCTTTATATTATTTAAGCATTTAAAGCTTATGGGTAAGGAAAACAATTAGAACATAAAAGTCCCTTGATTCTAAAATAATCAAGGGACTTTGTGTATTTATTTAATAAAATCATCAAAAATGCTTTTTGATTTTTTGTAGTTATACTCTGTTTCTTCTACAAGATTATCCATAAATTCTTCCATATTTTTTGATAGTTTCTTGGCTATGTCTTTTGCTTTATTTGTATAAAGCCTTTGGGGTATAGCTTTTATTTTATTGTAGTATTCACTATAAAAGCTTTGTAAATTATCCTTTTGTGGTTTTATCGGTAAACCTTGTTCAATATTATAAATAGCTTCATTCTGCATATAATATATTGTTCTAACTATACCCATACTTCCATACATATCAAGTTTATCCGCATCAAATAGTATTTTAGCCTCCAAGCTTTCAGGAGGATTTTTCTTTCTAAAACTATGTGTTGCTATGCAATCTGAAACTCCATTTACAAAAGCACTATCAAAACCCATTTTATTTAAAAAATCCTTTGCCATAATGGCTCCCTTTGGACTATGGGGCATATCAAAAGCATAAGGCTTGCCAATATCATGCAGTAAACAAGCAGCTATAACTATATCTCTATTGGCTTGTTTTTCATATTTTAACAGAATAAGGCCATAGTTTAATACCCTCTCAACATGGCTGCATTCAAATTTATTATTGTTGAGACATTCAAAGGCGTAGTTTTTTAAAGCATTATAGTTTTGAATATTCAAATTTACATAACCCCCTTATCAAAATGCCCCGTGGTAGTTTCCATGCTACTTAGAATACTGAAATCACCTGTATAAAAGGCATTTAAAATATCAATTTGTTGTTGAGTGGTTTCAAAGGTACAGTGTATTATTTTACCCATACCTTTAAAATCATTTATGTTTTTATGCAATGATGTTGCTTTGGAATTGTACATTTCCACAATGCAATAATCATCATTATATATAGCTCTTAAGGAATATGCCTCACCTATTCTATCCGTTAAGGTTTTATTTAAAAGGGATTCTTTTTTGCCTTCATGGCACATTGAACAATTTTCTTTGCCGGCATATAGTCCTAATGCTGTTCTTGCAGGGCAATGATTAAGTATCATAAGGCGTTCACGGCCATATACTTTTATTGCAAAGGGAATATTCTTGTTTTGTATATTTTTAAATTCGTTAAAATTAAGCTCCGAAAACACGCTTATTACCTGCGGATTATATTGCTCCGCAGCATTTAAAGCAATGTTGTTTAAAAGAGGTATATGCGGACCAAAAGCTATATTATAATTTGATAAATCAAGGCCCAATTGACCTATATTATTAAGCATAATATTTTTTATATTGGCTTTTTTTATAGCCTTCATCAGTATGTTTGCATTTTTATCATTTAGTTGTGTGGGCAAAATAACATAGCTTTGTTCATTTAAATTACCCAAGTATTTATTTATATAATTTTGCCTGATATCCAAGGGCTCATAAACAAAAATTGTGCCCTTACTTTGAGCATATCGGCCTGCCTCAATATCATTGCTAATAAAGTAGGTTTGTTCCCTTTGTTTATAGATAAAATTAGGCTGTTTCACATCATATTTATTTACTATAATATCATTTTTAAAATATTCAATGCGCTTTGCTATATATCCTTCATAGGCTGTACGTCTAAGTTGATTAAGGGCTGATATGGGCATAAACACCCCATCGCTAACTATATCAATATTATCTATTTGTATGGGCATATCTGCAATTTTAAAAAGATTTTCCTTAATTTTATCTTCACTTAATACTTGAGTTTTTGGGCTTTGGCAAACATCTCCCTCTGCCACAAACTCAACAAAATCATCTTTTACAAATATTTTTGAAATTTTATTTTGTAATAATACTGCCCTAACACTTACAAGAACATCCGACCTTTTAAGACTTTTTAAGTTTTGCATTTGACTTTCAGATGTAAGCCTGAATACTTGCATGCCGGCTTTTACTTTTGTACCGGGCCTTATATATGCTGTTATTGTAGAGCCCTTTTCAGCATTTTTACCGGAATATATAATATCGATATCCTTTTCCTGATTTACTCCGGTTCTTATTTGTAAGCCGTCGCCATCAGCTACATCTTTTGTGATTTTAATTTCTATCAGCTTTTTACCTGTTTTTAATACTTCTCCAATATGTATTCCACCGTGGTTTGAACGAAAAGGATTTATAATGCCATAATCTTCACTGTTTGCCACATAGGCGCTTGAAAAATCTCCACGGTTGAACAATTGGGCAATATCCTGTTTTTCTTTGCTGTTAAGAGGCTTAAATCGCCCTTCAACAGCGCTGTCTATTCCCTTTCTATATTGATTAACTACTTGCGAAACATAAGCCGGCCTCTTTAATCTACCCTCTATTTTTAGGCTTGTTACACCCGCTTCAATTAAGCTTGGTAAATTATCATAAAGCATAATATCCCTTGTAGAGAGCCACATACCTTTTTTATTGTCATATATAAGCCCTTGCCTACAGGGTTGAGCACACCTTCCCCTATTGCCACTGCGTCCCCCTGCAAAGGAGGATAATAAGCATTGGCCACTCATTGATACACACAGTGCTCCATGAGCAAAAACCTCGGTTTCTATACCTGTTTCCACCACGGCCTTTATTGTTTCTAGGGAGCACTCCCTTGCAAGCACAACTCTTTTAAAGCCGAAATTTTTTAAAAAATGTGCCCCATAACTGCTATGTATAGCCAGTTGTGTGCTTGCATGCAAAGCTAAGTTGGGATATTTGTTTTTAATAATCTGTGCAACACCGATATCCTGAACGATAACCGCATCTAAACCCACTTTTGCAACAGTATCAAGCACATTTAAAAGCTCATTAATTTCATTTTGTTTTATTAGGGTGTTTACAGTTGCATACATTTTTACATTAAAAAAGGAGCAAATCTCCCTTGCTTTTTGTAATTGTTCAATATCAAAATTTTTAGCAGATGCCCTTGCCCCAAATGCTTGCAGACCTAAATAAACACCATCACAGCCTGCAGCCAAAGCAGCATCAAGCCCTTCAAAATCCCCTGCGGGTGCAAGTAGTTCCGGTTTTTTCATATAAGCTCCTTTAGTTTAGCTCAAGTTCTTCAATAAACTTAACACCCTTAATTGTACTTAAGGTTTCCATAAACTCATCGTGGTCAAACTTAATCTGATTTTCTATCCACATATAGGCACCTACACTGCCATCTTTACTATAGCTTTGATCATTAATTTCTATATTGTTTATTTTTATGCCTGTTTCACGCAAATAACGCATTATTCCACTTAAAGCTGACATGCTTTTTACTTCTATAAAAAACATCATATTTTTGGAATTTTTTTGAGTTTTAGCTGTTAAATGCTGCATTACCGTCATTATTAAAAACACAAGCAAACCTGCAATTATTCCGCCGGAATAAAAACCGCCACCTAAGGCAAGGCCAATACAAGCCGAAGCCCAAAGACCCGCAGCTGTTGTTAAACCAGTTACCTGCCTATGGGTAACAATAATTGTACCGGCACCAAGAAAACCTATACCACTTATTACTTGGGCACCCAAACGTACACGGTCCCCTTCGCCAAAGGTATCCACTATATATTGCCCTGTTATCATAACCAATGCAGATGCCATACAAACTATCATATATGTACGTAAACCGGCCGGACGACGCTTTCTGTCGCGCTCCAAGCCAAGTATACCACCCATAATCATAGCAAGTACAAGCCTAAGTATAGTTGATCCCAAATTAACGTCTTTAAAATAAGTATATAAAGTATTTCCCATGTAAACCTCCATAGAACACATTACATTATATTATATATTTTTATTAAGGAATTGTAAATACTATAAGAACTTTCACCATATTCAAATTAATAAAAACATTAATATTAAGCACTTTTAAGCAATAATATACATTTTATATTGTTACATAATTGTTACATTGTTTATATTGTATAAATTGTTGTTTGTGCTTTAAGGAAATAAGATTAAAAAAATATACGATTTTAAGTATGAATACTTCAACTTGATTTGTTAATATCATTATGCTAAAATTTAGAAGTTAAGAAATTAACTACTTCACCTAATAGAAAGGCATATTATGAAAAAAACACCAGTTGTATTAATGATTTTAGACGGTTATGGTCTAAATGATAAAATAGAAGGTAATGCAATAAAAATTGCCAATACTCCGGTTATGGATAAACTCATGGCAGAATACCCCTTTGTTGAGGGAAATGCCAGTGAAAATTATGTAGGTTTGCCAAAAGGGCAAATGGGCAATAGTGAGGTTGGTCACTTAAATATGGGCGCCGGAAGAATAATATACCAAGATTTAACTAAAATTTCCAAGGATATTGAAGATGGCGTATTCTTTGAAAACGAAGCCCTTTTAACCGCAGTTGAAAATTGTAAAAAGAACAGCTCTTCCTTGCATATATACGGCTTGATATCTGACGGTGGTGTACATAGCCATACAGAACATCTTTATGGAGTTCTTGAATTGGCTAAGCAGCATAACTTAAGCAAAGTATATGTTCATTGCTTTTTAGATGGCAGAGATACTCCGCCCACATCAGGTAAAGGCTATGTAGCAGAAGTTGAATCTAAAATGGTCGAGTTGGGTGTTGGTAAAGTTGCCAGCGTATCCGGTAGATATTATGCTATGGATAGGGATAATAACTACGACCGTGTTAAAATTGCCTACGATAATTTAACACGACCTTCCGGCCCTTTTTATTCAAGTGCTACAAAGGGTATACAGAATAGTTATGATAACGGAAAAACCGATGAATTTGTTTACCCCTTTGCCGTTGTTGACAATAACAAACCAGTTGCCAGCATAAAAGATTGCGACAGCATTATCTTTATTAATTTTAGGCCGGATAGAGCAAGGGAAATTACAAGAGCCTTTTGCAATGATGACTTTGATGGTTTTGAAAGGGATAAAAAGCTTGATTTATGCTATGTTTGTTTTACTGATTATGACCCACAAATACCCAATAAACTTGTTGCCTTTGATAAACAAAGCATAAATAATACCTTCGGTGAATGGCTATCATCAAAGGGAATGACCCAAGCACGCATAGCAGAAACCGAAAAATATGCCCATGTAACATTCTTTTTCAATGGTGGTGTTGAAAAACCTTATGAAGGTGAAGAAAGGTTTTTGGTTGACTCGCCTAAAGAAGTTGCTACATATGACCTTAAACCTGAAATGAGTGTGTTTGAAGTTTGTGATAATGTAGTTAAAGCTGTACATTCCGGCCGTTATGATGTAATAATTACAAACTTTGCCAACCCTGATATGGTTGGACATACGGGTGTTTTGCCTGCAGCCATAAAAGCAATTGAAGCCGTTGACCAATGTGTAGGTAAGGTATACGAAGCCGTATTGAAAGAAAACGCCGTATTGTTTATATGTGCAGACCATGGCAATGCCGAGCAACTCATAGACTATGAAACAGGCAAGCCCTTTACAGCCCATACAACAAACAAAGTCCCCTTTATATTGATAAATTATG
>JAAZPT010000183.1 GCA_012797085.1 Christensenellaceae bacterium
CTATTAGATAGTAAACGTATTTCTTTATCAGATAATGGACGCCATTGTCCAACTTTCATTCTACCCAGATTAATATTCATAATTCTTGTTCTTTTTAAATTAACAACATTATAGCCTAAATATTCACACATACGCCTAATTTGACGGTTTAAACCTTGTATTAGAATAATCCGAAAAGAACGATTTCCTGTTTTATATATTTTGCATGGTAAGGTTTTTTGACCTAAAATAGGAACTCCGCTGGCCATTTTATCTAAAAAATCTTGGGTTATAGTTTTATCAACTTTGACTTCGTATTCTTTATCATGTTTGCCTTGTGCACGTAATATTTTGTTAACAATATCACCATCACTTGTTAATAAAATTAAGCCCTCACTATCTTTATCAAGGCGCCCAACAGGATATATTCTTGCGGGATAATTAACAAAACTAACAATGTTGTTAGGTTCCCTCAAGTCAGTTGTACAAACTATTCCAATAGGTTTATTTAAAGCTATATAAACCTTATCGCTGTCATGGCTTATTAATTGCTTATTAACAACAACTTTTGAGTTTGGAGCAACACGTTCTCCAATTTGAGCAATACGCCCATTTATGGTAACTTTACCTTGTTCAATAAGTTTATCAGCTTCTCTTCTGGAACAATATCCACTATCTGCTATATATTTATTTAAACGTCTATTGTCCACTATTTACCTCTGTTTTCAAAATTTTTTATAATTATATATGTTCAAGTTATTCACTTTTCTGTTCATCAATATGTTCACTTGCATTACTCATTAGAACAGCAATAATCAAACCTAATACAAAGCAAATTGCATAAGTAATTATATCTCTCAATGAATAGCTTGCATCTAAAGGTATAATCATTAAAGTAGAGGCTATTGTTATACCCAATACAGCATGCATTGTAATTGCATAGCTACTTGTAAGTAATTTTTGCATTCCTTTAGCAAGAGTGGCAACTGTTAAAGCAAGACCAATTCCCATTGGTATTATAATACTCATGTTTAAGGCTGCTATACCTGCAGACATTGGCTGATATAAACCTAAGAATATAAATAAAGAAGAAGGACTCATACCGGGTACAACTAAGCCTATACCCCAAAGTATGCCACATATTATCCACCATAACAAGGAGGGGGTAACTTGAGATTTTCCACTAAACCTTAGTATAAGTAAAATAGTCAACATAAAAACAAATCCGGCTACAAATGATACCCAAGCAGATTTATTACGACCTTGTTGACCGGCCTCTCTGTATAATGAAGGTATAGTTCCACTAATCAATCCGATAAATAACCATACTGCAGGTGCCTGAGATGTTCTAAATAACCAATCAACAACCCTGGATAATCCAACAACCCCTATACCAAAACCAATTAGTACAGGTAAAAAAAATGTAAATTGTTTTTTTAATTGCTTAATAGGGTTTGCCAAGAATTCCATCATAGGCCTATAAATACCCAATATTACACACAATACACCACCACTAATACCCGGCAATATAGCACCAACGCCTATCAAAGCACCTTTTATAGCTCTAAATATCCATGGAAACCAGCTTTGCATATATAATTCTCCTAAAAATGTTAATGTTTTTGAATCACTAAATTTTAACAAGTGACTTAAACATTATATCAACTCCTTAATTGGCTGCTGGAGCTTTTTTGTCATTTTCTGTATCTTTGTCTTTATCGTTACTATCTTTAGAAGGAATTATGGAGTCTTTGCTGCCAATATGCTGGCTAGGGAGTAAATCAGCACTGCTGCCGGTTATCACCAG
>JAAZPT010000184.1 GCA_012797085.1 Christensenellaceae bacterium
AAAATGTATTAAGACTTTAACAAAGCTGTGTTTTATTAATTTATTTCACAATAGAAAGGTGTAATTGCACTAACTGTTGCACCACTGGGGCTTCTAACTATGGCTTCAACTTTGTATGAGCCTTTATGAGCCGGTTTAAAAGACCAAGGTTGTATATCTCCATCCATTGCATAATAAGGCATAAAATTGCTTTTGTAGTATAATTTTCCATCTTTAAAAACATTATAAGCTATATTTGACCCATGACCATAATTCACTATTGTTCTTACCTCAAGCGGATTTCCCAAATAAGTAGAATCTTTTTTAAAATTAATATCTATTATATTAGGTTCATTGTGCAGGTTGAAAACTATATTATCAACAATATGGGTTTTTATTTTACCAATATTATCCTTTACAAAAAATATAACTTTATATGTACCCGATTCCGTTACGTTATAATAAACATTTTTATCATGGTAATTTGTACTATAGGGTGTGGTTTTTATTCTTATTCCATCTTTATATATGTAGTAAGCATATTGATAGGGAGATTCTCCTCTACTAATAGAATATTTCACTCTAAATGATGATGTATATTTATAAAAATTAGTATTTATACTAATTTCTTCATAATTAGTTGGTTGCGGATTGTTTGAAACCACGCATATACCACTTCTTTTCATTACAATTTTTCCTGTAGCATCCTTTAAAAATACAGCAACATGGTAATTACCGACGTTTGTTGCTATAAAATTATATCCTCGAAAACCGTAAGGGCTATCTACATTACATTCAATATAAGCTGTTTTTTTAATAATTTTATTATTATGGTATATGTAGTAGGCGTATTGATAGGGTTGTATACCACCATCAGCATATACCCTAACATTAATTTGTTTTTTAGGCAAGGAAACTTCAGGGAGTGAAATATATTCAATTTTTAGATCTAAGGCGGCTTTTACAGCACATTCATTGCTCATTCCATAAACAATTTTGCCGCTATCATCCTTTACAAAGGCTAAAACTTTATATACACCTGTACTCTTTGGCTTGTAGGCAAGTTTGTAATTGTTTGTATAGGGGAATTTTTGCAATAAATTGTTATCTTTATAAATGTAATAAGCATATTGGTAAAAACCTTCTCCTTGAGAAGCATACGCTTCTACATTTATTACATTGCCTAAATATATATTATCTTCTATTGTTGGGTTCCATTTCATTTCCAAACTACCGCCATTGTATGCAATAGCTGGTAGTGTTTCTGTTTTTATTGTGCCTGCAGCATCCTTTACAAAGGCCTGTATTGTATATTCTCCCTGATTTTTTGGTTTATAATAAAGCTCATCATAAAAACCTTCTATACTATCCCCTTTGCCATAAGTATAGGGTAATAATTTTTCTATAAGGGTGTTGTCTTTATATATATAATAGGCATATGTATAGGGTGCTACTCCACCTTCGGGAAAGGTTAGGCAAATAATACCGCGATTGTCTGACGACCTCTCTGTATGCTGTATATCTAATGGAGCAATTGTTACCGCAAACTCTTGGGTGGTGTCTGTTTTAATAGCACCTTGACTATCCTTTACAAAGGCGAGCACCTTATATGTACCTATACTTTTTGGGACATAGTTAAACTCCGCATTGCTTGTATAGCCCACCTTTTCAATTATGGCATTATCTTTATAAACATAGTAGGCATATTGGTATGTACCCGAGCCTCCGTTTGCCTCTGCAGTTATATTGGCTACTTCATTAACCCTTTCAACTTTATTTTTTACATTTGCACGTAAATTTAATGTGGCACTCTTTACTAAAAATTCATTTGAGGTACACATTTTTATGTTGCCCGATGCATCCTTTGCAAAAATTACAAACTTATATTTACCCGGGCTTTTTGGTTTGTATGATACTTTTGTATTATAAATTGGTCGTGTTTCATATGGATAACCGTTAAAATCAATACGCTCACCCTGTTTATAGGGAAGTTTTTCTATAAGTTTGTCATTATTGTATACATAGTAAGTATGCATATGAGGATCACTTCCATACCAACTTTCAATTTCAAAACCTATTGCATCACCTAAAACTATATTACCATTGTAATATATAATTCTTGCGTAAATAGGAATGTGTTTTTCAATAACGTTAACTTTATATTTTGATGTTAATGTTCTTATTTCTCCCTTTTCATTTTTGACAAAAACAACAACATGATATAGGCCTGTTGTTTTAGGTGTATACATATAGTTTACATTTTTACTATATGCTGTTTTTTGCACTACAGTATTACCTTTGTAAACATAATATGCAAAGGTATATTTGCCCGTGCCGCCATCGCCCCATATACAAATTTGAAAGCTGTTGCCTAAACCTATTGTATCAGCGTTATAATTGAAACCTTGCGGAGCATTCTCCCAGCCTGTTTTATCAACAACATTTGCCTGTTCCGTTGGGCTTGGCAAGGGCTCTTGGGTGGGCTGTTCCGTAGGAGCCGTTGTTGGTTCCTCTGTGGGCGTTTGTTCTGTGGGGGCAGGCTCCTCGGTGGGTGCTTCTGTTGCTACAGGAGCCGGTGGGTCTGTAGGCGCCGGGGCTTCTGTGGGCGCTTCTGTCGGA
>JAAZPT010000019.1 GCA_012797085.1 Christensenellaceae bacterium
ATACAATATGGGAAACCCGGTGCAAGCCTTGACGAAGTTATCGATGCTGCTAAAAAGGCCGGTGCTCATGATTTTATTATGGAATTACCGGATAAATACAACACTTATATTGGAGAACGAGGCCTAATGTTATCCGGCGGTCAAAAACAAAGGATAAGTATAGCAAGAGTATTTTTAAAAAATCCGCCAATATTAATACTTGATGAGGCAACTAGTGCCCTTGATAACGAAAGCGAAAGAATAGTACAAGAGTCATTAAATAGGCTTGCAAAAGGTAGAACTACATTTACTATTGCCCATAGATTAACTACAATACGCAATGCGGATTGTATTTGGGTTCTAAATGAAAGCGGTATTGTAGAAAAGGGTACCCATAGTGAACTATTAAAAAAGAATGGTTTATATTCCCAATATCATAAAATGTATGCGGAGGCCAACAATGATTAAATTTTTAAAAAGTACCATTGAAAATTTTATTGAAATTAATGATGTTTATACTAATGTGATTTCAAGTATGAATAAAAAAGGCTTATATCAATGGAAGCTCGGTATTTACCCAACAAGCGAAGATATATTAGATGATATAAAAAAAGCTTGTCATTATAGCATTTATTTTAATGAAAATATTATTGGCGGTTTTACTGTAAGTGATGAGACTTGCGAAGAATATATGCCAATACCTTGGCATTTTGGTGGTAATGTAATTGAGCTTCATAAAATTGCTATTTTAGAAAGTTATCAAGGTAAAGGTATAGCAAAAGAAATTTTTAATTTTATAAAACAAAAATATAGTGTTTTAGGTTTTACCTCTTTAAGATGGGATACTTCTTCTGAAAATGAACATAGTTTAAAAATGAGTCGTAAAATTGCAGAGCATGAAACCGGTTATTTTTTTGTTGATAGTTACAAAGCTAAATTTGTTTGTTTTGAGCTTAGGCTTGTAGAAGATTGCCCGCTTTTGCCAATAAAAATGATACCGGTATTTAGACATGGCAGCATGACCCCTTGGGGTGGTGATTTGTTAAGGCAAATGTATGGAAAAGACACACCAAACAGTATTACCGGCGAAAGCATGGAAGTAAGCACCATACCTAATCTTGAAAGTACTGATTTTGATGGTACAATTTTAAGCGAACTTATAAATAAGTATGGCAAAAATTTTGTTGGCTATACTCCTAATAATGAAAATAAATTTCCCTTGTTGGTAAAACTGATAGATGCAAAAGACAGCCTAAGTATACAGGTTCATCCTGATGATGAATATGCCAATAAAAACGAAAATGGTAAGTTTGGCAAAGAAGAAGCATGGCTTATTTTACATAGTGAACCCGGTGCCAAAATAATATATGGTACAAAAGAGTTTACTGAAAAAGATGACTTGCTTATGTGTTTTAATAGTGGTGTTTCTCCCGTTAAATATTTACAATACATCGATGTTGAGCCGGGTGATGTTTTTTATATTCCACCAGGTACTGTACACGCTTTAGGTAAAGGTATTGTAGTGTATGAAATCCAACAATCCAGCGATGTTACTTATAGAATGTGGGATTGGGACAGAACGGATAATAATGGTAATAAAAGAGAATTACACATTGATGACTCTGTTGCTTGTATAAATGTAAAAAATAAATTTAATAAAGGTAAATTAGGCAATAGTATAGGTGAACAAAAGCTAATTTCAGGAAAAGCATTTAGGTTGAACTCTATAAATATAGATGGTAATTTTACATTCAACCAAAAATATGCTTTTAGTTTAATAACCTCTCTTGATGATATGACCTTTATTGGTAAAAACTTTAGTATGAAAGTTTCAAAAGGTGATAGCATATTTATACCAAACAATTGTGAAAACTTTGAAATTATTGGTAAGGGCTTTGTTTTGTCGTCAAGCCCCAAGGAAATGAACTAATAAAAATGAACAAGTCAAAAACAAATATATTATTAATAATTATTATAGTTTTTATTGTGGTTTTGCTAATTGCTTGGGGATTTTTACTAAATTCTGCAATAGGTTTATTTAGTATTGCTAAAATAGAATATGAAAATACCCCAACACCATTGCCCACTATAAATAATGTAATGCAAAAAGTTGCTGAAACAGATATAAATGCTCCGCCTCCATCGCCAACACCTCTATTGTTAAAGAACGGTAGTAAAGGTGAAGAAGTAGAAAATATTCAAAAGCAGTTGTCGGTTTTGGGATATTACTCAGATAAAATTGACGGTCAATTTGGTAATGGTACAAAAAACGCTGTAGTATGGTTTCAAAATCAACATGGTTTAGATGCAGATGGTTTAGTTGGACCCTCTACTTATAACTTGTTATTCTCAAACGAGGCACAGCAAGCTGAAGCTACGGCAGAACCAACAGCTTCCCCCTCCCCTGTACCAACTACAGTTGTAAATACCAACTATTTAATTTTAGTAAATAAAAGTAATAAATTAGATAAAAATAGTCCTAAACCGAATTTAATTATATTAAATAATTTAGTTGATAAAAACAAAATAAAAGTAAAATATTCCAATACAGAGGCCGATCCTGAAGCTGCCAAAGCACTTGTACAAATGATAGATGCTGCCCATAATGACGGACTTAATGTGTGGCAAGTAAGTTCAGCTTATAGGTCAATTAAAGATCAACAAACTTTGTTTGATAGGCAAAAAAACAAATATTTAAAAGAAGGTTTTTCAGAAAAAAATGCCACAAGCGCTACCCTTAAGACTGTTGCTTTGCCCGGAACAAGCGAACACCATACGGGTTTAGCCTTTGATATCACCGTTCCCGATAAGTTCTTTAAGGATACAAAACAATCCCTTTGGTTAGCAGCAAACTGTTGGGATTATGGGTTTATAATGCGTTATGAAGAAGATAAGGAGAAAATTACCGGCTTTATAGCGGAACCTTGGCATATAAGATATGTTGGTATTGAACACTCTATAGTAATGAGAGATCAGGGTCTATGTTTAGAAGAATACCTTTATGAAAAAGGTTTAATTTCAAGTTTAGATTAGGAGTATAAAATTGGCATTAGTTACTTGTGCTTTAAGAAGCGGCTCAAAGGGGAATTGTATATATGTAGGAAATGAACACGAGGGTGTTTTAGTTGATGTTGGAATATCAGCCAAGTGTGCATTGGACTCTTTAAAAGAAGTTGGTATAAATTATAAAAATATAAAAGCTATTTTAATTACCCATGAGCATTCTGACCATATAAGTGGAGTTAGAGTTTTAAATAAAAAACTAAATGTGCCTATAATAGCAAGCAAAGGCACATTGGATTATATGGAAAACAATAAAAAATTAGCAGATAACACTCAAATAATAAGTGTTTCAAGCGAAAACAGCTTTTATTTAAATAATTTTGAAATATTGCCCTTTGATATCCCTCATGATGCTAATGAACCTGTTGGTTATAGAATTTATGTTGATGGACAAAGTTGCAGTGTTGTAACTGATTTGGGTTTTTTCCCTAAAAAAATACAAAACTTTGTTGAAGGCAGTGATATCATTTATTTGGAAAGCAACCATGACATTGATATGCTAAACAAAAATTCAAACTATCCTGAGTTTTTAAAAAAAAGAATATTAAGCCGAAAAGGCCATTTAGATAATAGTACATGCGCGAACAACATTACAAAACTATGTTCACTGGGAACAAAACATTTTGTATTAAGCCATTTAAGTGAAAATAACAATGCACAAGACCTGGCCTATCAAAAAACTTATACTACACTTCTTGCTGCTAATGCTGAACCTGATTATGATTTTTCATTAAGTGTTGCAAACTATTATTCAATAAGCAATATTTATAGAATAAAATAATCCACTATATAGTGGATTATTTTATTCTATAAATATTGCTTATTGAAT
>JAAZPT010000185.1 GCA_012797085.1 Christensenellaceae bacterium
CAAAATAATGTGGATATTGTTATACCCTTAACAGATGTGGAATGTGATGCCCTATCCCCGAGCAAGGCTTATTTTAAGCAAAATAACATAATTTTGGCCTGCCTTGATGAAGAGCTTCAAAGCCTTTGTCGCAACAAGCTAAAATTAAGCAAATGCCTTGCTGATGTTTGTAATACAATACCAAGCTATATATATGGTGATGATATAAAAGAAGATTATCCTCTTATATTAAAACCTATATCCGGTAGAAGCAGCCAGCATCAATATATAGCCAACAACGAAAAGGAACTTGCAAGCTTTGCAAGGCTTAGGGATGATTTTATAATTCAGCCCTTTATAAAAGGCAGTATTTACACTGTCGACTTGGCAAGAGATAGCAAAGGCAATGTATTAAGCCTTGTAAGGCAAGAGCTTTTACGTACAGTAAACGGTCTTGGAATAGCAGTTGAAACTTTTAAAAACCACCCCCTAAACAAAACAACCAAAAATATTGCCAACAAATTAGGCATAGTAGGTGTTGTAAATATGGAGTTTATAGAAAATGACGGTAATTATTACTTTTTAGAGATAAACCCTAGGTTTTCCGGGGGTTTGGAATTTAGTCAAATGGCCGGTTATAACTTTGTTAAAGCAATGATAGATTGCCATATAGGTAAAGAAATAGAATTGAATTTAGATATTAAGGAATTAAATATTGTACAGAGCTATGTAAAAACTATAACTAAACAAAATTAATTTAATATAAAAAACAGCCAATTGGCTGTTTTTTATAATCAGAAATTATTTACTTATAAATTTTTCAATAAGAACATTAACTAAATATGGGATTTTCTTTGATATACTCTTCTAAAAGGTATGCTCCATAAGCAATTAAAAACTTACAAGGCCTGCCGTTCCACAAGGGCTCAGATTCTTCGCTGGGAATAAACAGGCATTTGCCATCTATACCTAAAAGTTCGCTACATATATGGCTGCCAACCTTTTCTTTAAACTTTAAAATAAGGCCTTTAACCCTATCATAATGGGCTTGTTTTTCTTCTATATTTTCAGGTATGTTAATGCCATAAAGCAGACCAAGTACCATTGCCATAGCAGAAGCCACACCGCAAACATCACCCATACCTAAACCGCCACCAAAAGAAGAGCTAATTTTTCCAGCAGTAATTCTATCTATATCGGCAAGATCTGTAAAAGCCAACAAAACTGATTGAGCACAATTATAACCTTTGTTTGATAACATTAATGCCTTTTGAGCATACAAACTGTTTTTTAAATCCATATAAACCTCCACAAAAAGAATAATTTATTATAGCATATTTTAGCTACAAAAAAACTGCCTTATTGGCAGTTTTTTATATTATATTTTTATATTATTCTACTATTATACCTTCGAGCAATTTAACATTTTCAAAGGCAACTTGCGGGCGGGTTAGAGTTTCGCCTTCTTTAACAAGTACATTACCTTCGTTATCATTAAGGGGACCGGCGAATATATCCAATGTGCCATCAATAATACCGGCGCGAGCAGCTTCTATAGCTTCTGCTGTACCTTCTGCAACGTTCTTTGTTAATGGAGATATATCAACTGTGCCGTCTGCTAAACCGTAAAGTTTGTTTTCAGGTACATAAGTTCCATCTATAACTTGTTGTAGGAAGGGTTGAATAGCATTTTCCCAATTAAAAATCATGGCTGTTAAGTGAGCATCAGGAGCTGCCTCGGTCATATCTGTACCGGTGCCGCAACCAAATACGCCGGCTTCTTGAGCTGCAACCTGTGGGTTTGATGTATCGCAATGTTGTGCAATAACATCACAACCTGAAGCTATAAGTGCCTCTGCTGTTTGGCGTTCCAATGTGGGGTCATACCAACTATTTGTATACTTAACTACAAGGCTAACATCGGGATTAACACTTTTTGCACCAAGGTAAAATGCGTTTATGCCACCATTAACTTCGGCATTATCCATAGCACCAACAAAGCCAAGTTTGTTTGTTTTTGTTTTTAAGCCTGCTGCAATACCTGTTAGGTAACGGCCTTCAAACAATGTAGCATAGTAGTTGTTATAGTTTGTGTCATTGCTTTTAATTCCGCTGCAGTGAATGAATATAATTTCCGGGAATTCATCAGCAAGTTCTTCCATATAGTTTTGATAACCAAAGCTGTTACCGAATATTACTTGACAGCCTGCTTCAACCAATTCACGAATAGCTGTTTCACATTTGCCATCTTCCGGAATATTAGTTTTTAGGTAAAGTTGATCCTGAGATATGCCTAAATTTTCACTAGCTTTAATTAAACCGTTGTAGTGCGCTGTATTATAACCACCATCAGTTATGTCGCCAATAAATATGAAACCAACTTTAAGGTCTGCAACTGCAACAGGAGAGAATGCTAATGCGGATACTGTTGATAGTACCATCACTAAGCCTAAAACAAGGGCCAAAACTTTCTTTAACATAAAAATATTTCCTCCATAAAATGAATATATCTTAATCAATTATCATTAGCCAAAACAAGATTTCCATTATCTATGGCATCAATAATTGCTAAGGACTTAACATCATAACCAAAATTTCTAAGATGTTTACCACCGGGTTGAAATCCCTTTTCAACGCCTATACCTATACCGGCTACTTTACACTCTGCTTGTTTAAGTATGTTTATCATGCCCTCAGCAGCTTCACCGTTAGCAAGAAAATCATCTATTACAAGCACATTTGAACCTTTTTCCAAATAACGTTTTTTTACAGTAATTACATTATTGTTTTTATGGGTAAAGGAATAAACTGATGCTGTGTAATCCTCACCTTTTTCCTTGATTTTATCAAGTTCTTCATGGGGGTGTTTTTTGGCAAAAACTACAGGAATTTCACCAAAGGCCGTAGCTGTAGCTATGGCTAATGCAATACCGCTGGCCTCTATAGTAAGTATAGTATCTACATTTTTAGATTTAAAATAATTGTAGAATTCTCTGCCCATTGCATTTAATAGCTTGGTATCCAAACGATGGTTTAAAAACATATCAACTTTTACAATGTCACTACCAATACCATAACCATCTGCCATTATTGCATCATGTAGTTCTTTCACACAATCCTCCAAAAACACGAACATTAAAATAAAATACAAATATAATTATACATATTTTATCGAACATTGCAAGTCATTTTTTAAAAATTATTTTTAAAATACAATAATTCATGTTTTTATTTTACTTTTTTAGCATTGGCTTTACCCTTTTTGCCACAATAAAATACGCTAAAAACATTTTAATAATATCCGGCAAAATAAAGGGTACAACACACCACATTATTACTGTGCTTAAAGCAATGCTGCCAACTTTTTTTGCGTACACAAAAATAAACCACATTGTTCCAAAGGTATAACACACTATTAAACCAATTATCAATGCAATAAAAATGTTTAGGGGTTTTTGTTGGAAATGTTTTTCAAAGAACAAATAAATTAAGGCCATGGGTATAAAGCCGATAATATAACCACCTGTTGTGCCTAACAGTACCCCTGCACCATTTTTAAACCCTGAAAAAACAGGTAGGCCAATTGCACCTAAAAAAATATACACGAGTATTGAATATAAAGCTTTTTGCCCACCCAACAAAATTAAAGCCGAAAAAATTGCAAAAGTTTGTAATGTGAACGGCACTACCGCAGGGATGCTTATCCATGAGCAAACTGCTATTATTACAGAAAAGACTGCAATATAAACTAAATCAATTGTATTAATGCTTTTTGTATTAATTTTTCCTCACCTCTTTTACACTTACTTCACCGCTTGATATACTTTGTATTTCTCCACTTTTTAACTGCACTTTTAAATGACAATTATCATCAATATCAAGAGCTTTAGCTTGTTTAATGCCTAATGAACTTATAATGTTTATATCCTTACCATATAACATATTCCTCTTTTGATATTCTTTAACAAAATCCTTGCTTTCAAAATTATTATAAATATCGAAAAACTCTTCACAAACACTTGCAATTAACTTATTGCGCATATTTCCTTTTTTATTCAAAAACACTTGAGATGCTATGTTTTTAATATCTTCAGGAAAGCCTTTATCCGGCTCATATACATTTATGCCTATGCCTACAATAACATAATCAAGCTTTCGGTTTTCCATATTATAGGAGGCCTCGCTCAATATGCCGCATACCTTTTTATTATTCAAATAAATATCGTTAACCCATTTAATTTGGCATTGCCTATTAGATAATTTATCTATAGCTTTAACAACGGCAACGGCAGCTGCAGCAGTAAGCATACTAGCATTTTCAGCACTAAAATCAGGTTTTAATAGTATACTCATATAAATTCCACTACCCTCAGGGGAATAAAAGGATCTGCCCAACCTACCCTTCCCCTTTGTTTGTAATGATGCTACTATTACATAGCCTTCCTCAACGCCATCTTTAAACCTTTCCTTCATAAGGTTGTTTGTGGAATCAACTTCCCTTATATATTCAAATTTAAGCTTGCTATTGTTTTTTAAGTGTTGCTTTATACATTCAACGCTTATAACATCATTATCTTCCATAATTTTATAGCCTTTATTTGTAACAGCCTCTATTTTATACCCTTCTTTTATAAGGCCTTGTATGGCCTTCCATACTGCTGCACGGCTTACATTTAAAGTATCTGCTATATTTTGCCCCGATATATACTCTTTATTGTTTAAGCAATAAAGTACATTTTGTTTTAAGCTCAAAAAATCACCCCTTTTTCTGAGGTGATTATAGCATATGTTTTTTTGATTGTAAACTTGTATTTTGAAGATAGGTTTACAATTGACCGGCAATTTTAAGCAGTTTTTTTAAATTTACTTCATCAGTAGTGTATTTGCCTATTGGATTGGGGTTTTTAGAATAATAGCCATGATAGTCAGTACCGCCTGTTTTTATAATATTGAATTTTTCAGCAATTTGTATACAAGTTTTTGTTGTTTCAGCATTGTTACGAGGATGAAAACACTCCACACCTGCAAGTAAGCCTTTTTCACAAAGTTCTATAATTAAATCTATGCTGTTAAACTGTCCGGGATGAGCTACAACTGCAAAACTACCCATGTCTTTAATAATTTTTACTACATCCATAACATCAGGGAAGGCAAAGGGTGTATAGTATTTGCTGTTTTTGCCGAATATTTTGTTTATAAATTCACCGTCAACAGTGGTAGTATAGCCCATGTCCGCAAGGGCTTTTATAACATGCGGTTGATGTATTGCAACGCTTTTACCCCTTATCTTCTGCACATGCTCCAGACTTATAGGATAATCTTTCTTTAATGCTTCAATTGTGTTTAATTTGGATGTATGTCTTTTTAAAACAGTATCATCAATTAATGCAAAAAGTTGGCTACACATTTTGGGATAGTAGCAAAGCATATGTACATTGTTATTGCGCTTATAATCATGGCAAGTAATTTCAAGAGCAGGTATAATATTAAGTCCAACGGGTATAGCATATTGTTTTATATCCTCTATACCTTTAACAGTATCATGATCACTTAGGGCTAAGTGACTAAGGCCTGCCGTTTTTGCAAAACGAACAATATCATCAACGTCAGTTGCGCCATCGGAATATACGCTATGGCAATGTAATTCTCCAATTAAATTATTCAAGGCAAGATCTCCAATTTAAATATTTGCATGATAATTATATATTTTAACAACAAAACTATCAAGGTGATTAATATGATTAAAATTTAACAATTATTCCCCCATAAAATATTGTAATTAGCTTGCTTTTATACTGTGTTTTTGCATAGTTTTATTGACATAAGCCTTAATAAATATTATTATAAAGGGTATAAAATTTTTACGGAGGATATTGTTTATGACCTTTAAGCCGGACCCTTTTGCTAAACAACTTATACAATGTGAAGATCTTTATAGCGATAAAGATAGAGTTAATTTAAAAAACAATATTATGGAAAGCTTTGTAAGTGAAAAGGAGCTGCAAAAGGGAATTATAATGGATATGGCTCACCGTGTTGTGCTTTTGCCTAACGGTAAAACTTCCCTTAGGGAAATTGCCTATCATAGCGGTGCAGCTGCCGTTGTACCTGTTGACAGCAAAGGTTATGTAACATTAGTATACCAACACAGATGCGTTATTGGAAAAGTTACATTGGAAATTCCTGCCGGTAAAATGGATAGCGATGACGAAGACCCAAAAGTTTGTGCTATCAGAGAGCTTGAAGAAGAAACCGGATTAAAGGCAGATAATATTGAACTTTTAATTAGTATGGATACCACACCCGGCTTTTGTACAGAATATGTTGCTATTTATTTGGCAACAGGTTTAACACAAAGCGATGTACATACGGATGAAGATGAATTTTTGGGTATAATAAAGCTGCCTCTTGAAGAGGCTATAAAGCGTGTTAAACGTGGAGAATTAACTGATGGCAAAACAGCACTTGGTATAATGCTCGCAGCATCAAAGCTTGGTGTAGATGCCAGCAAAATTGAATGATGGAACACATAAAAAAAATTATTAGTGAGACCTTTAATGGAGAGGAAAAAAATGGACAATTCGAAAGTTTTTCGAAACTGGATGATAATATTAACAATACTGTTACTTTTAGGGATAGCCCTACTGGTATATGGGGTAACAGCACAACCGGGAACGCCTCCACTAAAGTTCGAAACACCTACCACCCTTTAAAAACACCGCATATACCCAACGAAGCCGCAAGTCTCGAAAGCCTTTATGCTCCTTATGGCAGAGTTTTTAACAATTTGCCAAAAATAATTACTCAAAGGCTAATACTACGCCCTGCAAACATTAAGGATGCAAATGATATATATGAATACTCAAAGGATGAGAAAGTAGCAGAGCATGTGCTATGGTCAGCCCATAAGTCTTTAGGGGAAACAAAGCAATATTTAAAGCAAATGATAAAGCTGTATAAAAACGGCTCACCATCAAGCTTTGTTATTGTATTAAAAAGCACCGGTCGTGTAATCGGTACAATCGGTTTTATGAGCATAAACCCTGAGCATAGCAGTGCTGAAGTAGGCTACAGTATGGCAAGGGATATGTGGGGCAAAGGAATTATGACTGAAGCTTTAAAAGCTTTGATAGGATTTGGTTTTCAAACCTTAAGGCTTAACCGTATTGATGCCATGCACGATTGTAATAACCCGTCAAGTGGTCGTGTTATGCAAAAATGCGGTATGAAATTTGAAGGTTGCTTAAGGCAAAAAGTATATAACAAAGGTAAGTTTGTTGATGTAAATTTATATTCCATATTATGGGAAGATTATAAAAAAGAAATTGAGGGGGAATTGTTATGAGAGATAAATTAAATGTTGGTATTATTGGTGCTACAGGTATGGTTGGACAAAGGTTTATTATGCTTTTACATAACCATCCATGGTTTAATATTAGCCTTTTAGCTGCAAGTGCAAGGAGTGCAGGTAAACCTTATGGTGAAGTTGTTGAAAACCGTTGGGCTTTTGAAACCCCTATTCCAAGTAATGTTAAAGACATGATAATTGTAGACGCACAAAACATTGATGAAATAGAAAAAAATGTTGACTTTATATTTTGCGCAGTAGACATGAAAAAGGATGAAATAAAAGCCCTTGAAGAAGCTTATGCTAAAGCTGAAATACCTGTAGTAAGCAACAATAGTGCCAACAGGCTTGTTGACGATATACCGATGCTAATACCGGAAGTAAACTATGAGCATGCCAAAATTATTGAACAACAAAAAAAGCGTTTAGGTACAAAAAGAGGTTTTATTGCTGTTAAGCCAAATTGTAGCATACAAAGTTACGTACCTGCATTATTTCCCCTTATGGAATATGAACCATATTTAGTTAGTGTATGCACATATCAAGCTATAAGCGGTGCCGGAAAAACTTTTGAAACCTGGCCGGAAATGGTAGATAATGTTATACCATATATAGGTGGCGAAGATGAAAAGAGTGAAATTGAACCATTAAAAATATTTGGTAAAATTGTTGAAGAAAACGGTACTGAAAAAATCAAAAGCTGTGAGGATATTAAGTTTAGCGCTCAATGTGTTAGGGTGGCTTCTGCTGATGGCCATTTGGCCGCAGTAAGCGTTAAATTTAGGAAAAAACCTACAAAAGAGGCTATACTAAAGGCTTGGAAAGGTCTAGAATCCAAAGCGGTACAATTAGGTTTACCCAGCGCCCCCGACCCCTTCTTAACATATTTTGAAGAGGATAACCGTCCGCAAGTTCGCTTGGATAGAGATTTGCATAACGGTATGGGTATAAGTATGGGCAGGCTAAGGGAGGACAATATATTTGACTATAAATTTATATGCCTATCCCACAACACATTAAGAGGCGCTGCCGGTGGCGGCGTGTTAATGGCAGAATACCTGGTTAAAGAAGGATATATAACAAAAAAATAAGCTGTTAAAGGAGTTATATAAATGATGTCTGATATATTTGTAGGCAGTGCTACTGCCATGGTTACGCCATTTAAAAATGGTGAAATAGACTATGAAAGTTTTGGAAAAAACATAGATTTTCAAATTAATAACGGCACAGCTGCCCTTATAATTTGCGGTACAACCGGCGAGCCCAGTACAATGAGTACCGAAGAACAAAAAAACCTTGTGGAGTTTGCTGTAAATCGCGTTGACGGATATGTACCAATTATTGCAGGTACAGGTGGCAATAATACTGCTGAAGTTATAAAAAAAGCAAAGATTTTTAAAAAAATAGGCGCTGATGCACAACTATGTGTTACTCCCTATTACAACAAAACAACACAAGATGGCTTGGTTGCCCATTATACAGCCATCGCAGACAATACGGAGTTACCTGTAGTAATGTATAATGTACCCGGCAGAACCGGCCTTAATATGTTGCCCGAAACCGTTGCCAAGCTTGCCGACCATGAAAACATAGTTGCCCATAAAGAAGCTTGTGCGGACATGGTTCAAGCAAGTGAAATGATGCGCCTCATAGGCGATAAAATAACAATTTACAGCGGCATGGATGAGCTTACCTATCCTTTAATGTGCTTAGGTGGCAAGGGAGTTATATCTGTAGTATCAAATCTATTGCCGGCAGAGATGAGCTCTTTAGCATTAAATTACCTTGATGGTAATGCGAAGGAAGCTTTGAATATGCAACTAAAACTTTTCCCAATTATTAAAGCTATATTTAAACAAACAAGCCCCACACCCATAAAGGCCGCCATGGCAATGAAGGGAATGTGCAGCGCTGAAGTACGTTTGCCCCTCATACAGCTTTCAAATGAAGAACTTGCCGCATTGAAAAAAATAGTAGATAGTTTAGGTGTATAATATGAATATTATTTTAAGTGGTTGCCTTGGTCGTATGGGTAAAGCTATAAGTGAAAACGCTGCTCAGGCAGATATTGCTGTTGTTGCCGGTGTTGATGCTTTTGGCGAGGGTACAGCAAGTTATCCCATATATAAAAATATAAATGAGGTTACAGAAAAAGCGGATTGCATAATTGATTTTTCCCATTTCAGTGCCTTAAAAAGTTTAGGTGAATATGCCCTTAACAAAAGCTTGCCAATAATATTGGCCACAACCGGTTACAGCGTTGATGATTTAGCATATATTGGTGAACTATCAAAAAGCATACCTGTATTACAAACATCAAACTTATCTTTAGGTGTTCAAGTTTTAAGGCATGTGGCAGAGCAAGCAAGTAAAATACTAAGTGGGCTTTACGATGTTGAAATAATTGAAAGGCACCATAATCAAAAGAAGGACTCCCCCAGCGGTACGGCTTTTATGCTTTACGAAGCAGTTAAAAAAGCTGAAAGTGAAGCGATATACGGTAGGCATGGCAATGATTGCTTGCGTAAAGAAAAAGAAATCGGTATACATGCAATAAGAGGTGGCGGTGTTCCCGGTGAACATGAAGTGGGTTTTTATGGCATTTATGATGAAATATTGCTTACTCATAGAGCAAGGGATAGGCGAGTTTTTGCTATAGGAGCTTTAACTGCAGCAAAATTTTTAGCCAAACAAAAAAGCGGGCTTTATACCACTGCCGATGTTGTTAAGGATAGGTTGAATTTTTAGGAGATTGTTTTGAGCAATACTTTTAATAACAAAAAAAACAACTTTGTTAACAATCAAAGTTCACAAGAAAAAAAGCTTAACCATTTAAATAAAAAGGATGAAGCTCCCGTTGTTATAACGCCTTTAAGGCGTAGTTCACGAAGGTATAATTTTGATGTTGATTCTTACCCTCCTGTAAACAACAAAAAAGTTAACAAACACTATTACAACAGTAATGCTGAAAATCAACAATTTAATAATCAGCGGTTTAATAATAATAATAATAATAATCAAAATTATTATCAACAAAACAAACAAAATGACCAATATTATATGGGAATGAGACAACCTAACAATCCCAATAATGCATGGCAAAACTCAAGCCCTAGGCGTATGAGCAATATCCCTAAGGCAACAGTTAATAATGCTCCAC
>JAAZPT010000186.1 GCA_012797085.1 Christensenellaceae bacterium
CAACTTTACCTGTGTTAGCATTTATTCCCCCATCAACAGATATTATGCCTTTAAAGCCTTTGTCTTTTAATGCCTTGATTTTTGGCATCATATTTTCCATAAATTTTTGGCCCCCAAAGCCCGGCTCCACTGTCATAACAAGTATTAGGTCAAGCCTATCCAAATATGGATAAAGTGTGGATATATCGGTACCCGGCTTTAATGAGGCACCTTTTTTTACACCGATATCATCCATTAAGTCAAGCATTTCTTCAAAGCCCTCCGCCTCTACATGTACAGTTATTATGTCAGCACCTGCATCTGCAAAGGTTTTAATATATTGCATAGGCTTTTGTATCATCAAATGTACATCAAGGGGTGTGGAAAATGCTGAATAAAGGGCCTTAACTATGGCAGGACCATAGGATATATTAGGCACAAAAACCCCGTCCATAATATCCACATGAAGGTAATCAATACCTATATCATCTATTCTTGCAACATCATCTTCAAGGTAAAGTATATCTGCAGCAAGTACAGAGGGTACAATTTTAGTCATATCTATTCCTCCAATTCTGATAAACTTCATCTAATAAAACATGGTATCTATCCATCCTGTCTTTATGAATAATCCCCTGTTCAACAGCATTTAAAACAGCACATTCCGGCTCACTTAAGTGATAACATGGAGAAAATTTACACTTGCCTATAAAAGCTTTAAACTCCGGATAATAGTTTTGCAACTCTTCCGGCTGCATATCATCCAAGTTGCTTACTATGCTAAAGCCGGGTGTATCCAATACGGCTATGCCGTCTTTTTTAATAAGCTCTACGGAGCGAGTGGTATGCCTACCCCTTTGAATTTTACGAGATATTTTACCGGTTTCCAGCTCTGTACCTAAAATGGCATTAATAAGTGTGCTTTTACCTACACCGCTTTGCCCTGCAAAGCAGCTTATGCCTGTTTTTAACCTTTCTCTCAATGCATCCAAACCGATTTGTTTAACGGCACTAACATTAAAACATTCTATACTCTTATCATAGGCTTTAAAAGGTTCATCCACTGCAGATTTCATATCGCATTTATTGTATATAAGCAATGGCTTAATACCTTGCCTATAAGCTTCCACGAGCAATTTATCCACAAGAAAATAATCCGGCCTCGGCCTTGGTGAAATAACAATGCCCATTAGCTCAACATTTGCTACCGGTGGACGAACAAGCCTGTTTTTACGAGGGAGAATATCCTCAAGCCATCCGTTTTGATCTTCCTCACCCGGGTAAAATATAACATTATCCCCCACTGTCGGTACAACATCAGCATACCTTAATTTATTTTTACCCTTTACCACATATTGCCTACCATCCTCAGCATCAATATAGTAAAAACCTCCTATTCCCTTTACAATAACACCTTTTTGGCTCATCACTGCAAGCTTACCTCCACTGTGCTTATAAGCACATCGTTTATATACATGTTACACCACATGGCCCCTGACTCTTTAGATTTTACCGGAATTGTAAGGGTTGTATCGTCGGTAGTTGTAGGGCTGTGCATAGCAACGTACTGGGTGGTTTCCTCCCCATCAAAGGTTTTAAGTGTAACCTTGATAAGGAAGGCCTCTTCCATTTTAGGCAACATAAATGTAGCACTTGTTATATAGTCGCTTACCAATATGCCTATTGTAATGTTTACCCTGGCATTTTTTACAACCATGGCGCCCACATCCGGCTGTTGAGATATTACTTTGTTGTTTTGTGTTTGATCAACTACATCCAAAAAGTTAACATCGCCGCTTTGCAGGTTTCTTTCAGTAAGAATTTTAGAGGCCTCCTCCTGCCCCATACCAATAAGTTGGGGCACAACAACGCTGCCGCCGCTTACATTAACCTGTATTAACTCGCCGTAATTAACTAAGCTGCCCGCTTCAGGGCTTTGAGATACTATAAAGTCCTCTTCTATTTCACTTGATACAACTTTTTCCACTACGGACATTGCAAAACCTGTTTCAGCAAGTTTTTTTCTTGCTGCATCCAAGCTTATGCCGGTAATATCCGGCGTTACAAAAAGTTCTCTGCCTTTGCTTACGTTTATAACTATGCTATCGCCCAAATACATTTTACTTTGAGGCATGGGTATTTGGTTTATTATAATGTTGTTTTCCACAACGTTATGGTTTATATAATTTACTCGCGTATTTAAACCCATATCCTTTGCAACGCTGACAGCTTCCATAATGTTTAAACCGATAAGATCCGGAGAATAAACTGTACGACTTAGGTTATTTATTAGTTTGATACCCCAAAAAACAACAGCCGCTAAAACTACAGTAAGTATAGCAACAACACCATATATACGCCTTTTGTTCTTTTGAAATCTGCTTGAACTTCGCCTTTTTTTAGGTGGCGTACTTGGTATCGGTATAGGGTCCGGAATTGCAACAGGCGGTTCCTCTTTTACAGAGGTTTTTAACCTTTCCAATATATTTTGAGCATTTACAGGTTTGCCGCCTTTTATAACATCCTGCACATCAAGAGCCATATCGTAAGCGGTTTGATATCTGTTTTTAGGATCCTTTTCCATAGCAACATTTACGATATCAATAATTTCCTGAGGTACATCAGGTTTTAAAGCATTTATCGGCGTGGGCTCGGCATTTATATGCTGCATGGCAACAGCAATCGGCGTTTCACCTTCAAATGGGACTTTACCGGTTAGCATTTCATAGAGCACAACTCCTGTTGAATAAATATCGCTTGTGTTTTCTGCTTTTTTACCCTGAGCTTGCTCCGGAGATACATATTGAACGGTACCTACGGCCATATCCGTATGGGTAAGGGTAGGCACATCGGCTATCCTTGCTATGCCGAAGTCGCTTACTTTAATGTTACCGTTACCGTCAACAAGTATATTTTGCGGCTTAATATCCCTATGTACTATACCCTTTGAGTGAGCGTGTTTTAAGGCACTTAATATTCTTAGGCTTATTTCACAAGCTTTAATAGGGTCTAAAAATCCGCGCTCACGAATAATATCTTTCAGTGTTACACCTTCTACAAGCTCCATACATAGATACCTTAAATTACCCTCAAGGCCTACATCATAAAGGGCAACAATATTAGGGTGTTTCATTTTACTTGCAGCCAAAGCTTCATAGTTAAAGCGCTCCACAAAGTCTTTATTGCTTGCATGTTCCGATGTTAATATTTTTATTGCCATGAATGTGCCTGTGGTGATATCCCAGCCCTTATAAACATAGCTCATTCCGCCCTTATCTATAAGGTTCAGTACACGATAACGGCCCGCAAAAACTTTTCCTACAATATCATTCATGAGGGATCCTCCTCAACAAGTGCAACAACTACTGATACATTATCCTTGCCTCCTGCTTTTAAAGCTTCATCAACAAGAACATTTGCTATGTTCTTGGTTTTATTTTTTAATACAATGTTCAGTATTGTTTCATCATTTATCATGGAGTTTAAGCCATCACTACAAAGTAGAAATATATCGCGTTTTTTATAATCTATGCTAACAACATCTACCTCAACATCATCTTTTATGCCTATGGCTCTGTTTATTACATTGCGATAGGGGTGAAAACGAGCCTGTTCATTAGTTATTATTCCAAGGTTAATCAAATCCGCCACATAGGAATGGTCCTTAGTAATTTGTTTTATTTGTTTTTTGCGAATTAAATAACAACGACTATCCCCTACATGGCCAATAAATATTTTTTTATTTGTACGCCATAGGGCTGTAAGGGTCGTACCCATACCTTTTAAGCCCTCGTTTTGTAATTGTTCATTATATACATACAAATTGATTTTTTTAAAAAGAGCTTTTATTGAATTTTCATCAGGAACAAAGCCATTGTTGGAGTTGAGTATTTCTATTGCTGTTTTACTTGCAACTTCTCCACCTAAATGGCCACCCATGCCATCGGCAACAGCGCAAAAATCATCTTTTATAATAATTGCATCCTGGTTGGCTTTACGCACAAGGCCAATGTTCGTTTTTGCGATGAATTTCATTTACTTCTCCTTTTCTAACAATAATTTTTTGTTTCTGAGTTGGCCGCAGGCTCCTTCAATATCGTTGCCCATGCTGCGCCTTTTAGTAACGGAAACACCTAAGCTTTTAAGCTTATCCATAAAGGCATTAATATTGTTGTTGCTCGGTGGGTTTAATTGCCTCTCTTCCACCTTGTTCAAGGGTATAAGGTTTACATGGCATTGCAGGTTTTTAAGCCTGTCAGCGAGCTCAATTGCATGTTGGCCGCTGCAATTTACACCATCGATGGCTGCATACTCAAATATAACACGCCTGCCAGTTTTTTTAACATAGGCTCTTGCTGCATCCATAAGGCTATCCATAAGGTAAACCTTGGCAATGGGCATTGTTTGCATTCTAATTTCATCATTAGGGGCATGAAGGGATATTGAAAGGGTTGCAGGTATATCTTCTTCCATAAACCTATATATAGCAGGTACAAGGCCACATGTGCTTATAGATATATTTCTATAGCCTATGTTTAACAAGTTTTCATTATGCACAAGTTTTAAAAAGGCTATTGTGTTGTCATAGTTGTCTAAGGCCTCGCCGCTGCCCATAAGCACTATGTGCCCAACATTTCCCTTGTCACCGATATGCTTGTTTGCCGATATTACCTGCCCGAACATTTCGGCCGCCGTCAAATTTCTCTCACAACCGTTTAATGTGCTTGCACAGAATGTGCATCCCATTTTACAGCCCACTTGAGTAGATATACAAAGGGTGTAGCCATAATGATACTTCATAAGCACACCTTCTATAATGTTTCCATCGCTAAGTTTATATAAAAACTTTTCAGTTTCATCTATTTGGGACTTATAAACATCATATATAGGTGCGGCTTGGGCAATAAAATTTTCGCTGAGCATTTGCCTTAAAGCCTTCGGCAATGTTTGCATATCATCAAACTCATAGCCTTTTATGGCAAGTTGATAAACTTGATTTGCCCTGTATTTAGCTTGAGATTTACTTTTCAGCCACTGAGCAAACTCATCAAAGCCAATATTGAAAAGTTGGGTTTTATTAGTATTCATTATCCCTTACCATTCTTGCTATAAAGAAACCTTCCAAGCCTGTTTTGTGTGGAAGAATCTGAAGGCCGTAATCCCCTGTTTGCCTTGCTAAGTTTTCAGGGAAGTTTTCAGGGAAGGATGTAATTTTAAAATTGGGATTGTTTTCTAAAAACTTTTTAACCTGTTGCTCATTTTCCTCCGGCATTATGGAACAAGTGCTATATATAAGCACACCGCCCGGCTTTACATATTTTGCGCAGTTATCAAGGATATCTGCTTGTAAGTCAAGTAAGCTTGGCATTTCATCTGCTTTAAGATTGTATTTTACATCCGGCTTATCCAAAATTACACCTGTGTTTGAGCAGGGCACATCAACAAGCACAGCATCAAAAAATTTATACATATCATCACGATATACCCTTGCATCACAGTTGGCAACACGAACGTTGCCCGGGCTTAATCTATACATTTGGGAACGGATTAAATCCACCCTATGATTGTGAATATCCCAAGCATATACCCTGCCGGAGCCCTGTTGTTTTTCAGCCAAGTATAAGGCTTTACCGCCGGGAGCGGCGCAAGCATCAAGCACATACATACCCGGCTTATTATCCATTGCCTCCACAACAAGCATGCTGCTTTGCCCTTGTACCGAATATTTACCGCTTAAATAATCGGCATCTTCAGCTATGCTTTCAACACCCTTAACAAGGTAGGCATTGGGTAAAATACCATTGGTGTATTCCCACCCCTTATTTTTAAGCATTTCCTCAAAGGCCTCTTTACTTATGTTCATAAAGTTGGGTCTTAGGCATGTGGTGTTGGTTTTGTTTTTATAGCTTATAATTTCCTTGGCCTCTTTTTCGCCAAAAAGTTCCTTAAGCCTTTTTACAAGCCAAAGGGGAGTTGAATGCATTATTGACAGATAAAAATCCGGGTCGTCTTCCTCTTTAGGCAAGGGTAAATTGTCTTTGC
>JAAZPT010000020.1 GCA_012797085.1 Christensenellaceae bacterium
AGGACAGGCTATAGACATAGATGAGCCTAAGGATCTAAACTCAAATTTATTACCGGTAAAGGCAAAGGGAGAAGTTCTATTTCTATCTGTAGTATCCTTTGGTAAATTAGGTAAAACATCAACACCAATATTGATTCTTTCCTTTGATTTACCGTTGTATTTTATCCCATTTTCTAAGGAATCAAAAATTTCAACAAGTTCATCACCAATAAATATTGACATTATTGCAGGTGGTGCTTCCCCACCACCAAGCCTATGGTCATTACCTGCATAAGCTACAGATAGGCGAAATAAGTCTTGATATTCATCTATACCTTTAATAACTGCAATTAAGAGCAATAAAAATATTGCATTATCTTGAGGCGAATCGCCAGGTTTAAATAAGTTTTTACCATTATCAGTTAAAAGTGACCAGTTATTATGTTTTCCACTACCATTAACTCCCTTAAAGGGTTTTTCATGAAGTAAACAAACTAAGCCATGCTCATTTGCAACATTTTTCATAACTTCCATGGTTAATTGATTGTGGTCTGTGGCTATATTAGTTGTTGTATAAATTGGAGCAAGTTCATGTTGTGCCGGTGCGGCTTCATTGTGTTTTGTTTTTGCAAAAACACCATATTTCCAAAGTTCCATATCAAGATCTTTCATGAATTCTGCGACTCTTGGTTTTATTGTGCCAAAATAATGATCACTCAATTCCTGCCTTTTAGGAGGCATAGCACCAAATAAAGTTCTGCCTGTATACCTTAAGTCGTCACGCTTTTCATAAAGACTTTTATCAACCAAAAAATACTCCTGCTCGGCACCTACTGTTGTGTTTACTCTTTTTGTTGTAGTATCACCAAATAATCTAAGTATTCTTAAAGCCTGCCTGTTAATTTCTTCCATAGATCTTAACAATGGTGTTTTTTTATCTAAAACCTGACCGCCATAGGAACAAAAGGCCGTTGGAATACAAAGGGTTTTATCCTTAATAAATGCATAGGATGTAGGATCCCATGCTGTATATCCACGTGCTTCAAAAGTTGCCCTTAAACCACCTGAAGGAAAGCTCGAAGCATCTGATTCACCTTTTATAAGTTCCTTTCCCGAAAACTCCATAACTGATCTGCCATCCGCAGTAGGAGAAATAAAGCTATCATGTTTTTCAGCAGTAATACCCGTCATTGGATGAAACCAATGTGTATAATGGGTTGCACCATTTTCTATTGCCCAATCCTTCATAGCGTTAGCAACAGAGTTTGCAACAGAAATATCAATAGCATCGCCATTGTCAATAGTTTTACGTAAAATTTTGTAAGTATCCTTCGGTAACCTTTGTTGCATTACATCTTCATTAAAAACTCTGCACCCAAATATTTTGGTTACATCTATTCTATCCCTCATAAAAATCTCCTTAAAAATAAAGCAAGGCAACAAATACATGGCCTATGTATGAATATTAAATTATGTTAAAGGTATTGTCAACATTATCCAAAATAATTTGAAACATTTTCTAATTCTTTTCGAATTTGAATTTTTTGCGGACATTTACTTTCACATTCTCCACACTTTTCACAATTAAAAGAATGTTCCAAATCTTTCATTTCATCATATTGTTTTTTATAAGATTTTAAATCATTAAACATATTAGAGTTGTTATACAGTTTGAAATTAGCAGGTATATTCACACCATAAGGACAAGGCATACAATAGTTGCATGATGTACAACCTACTTTTATTAGTGAAGAATAAGCCTCTCTTAATTTATTAATAGTATTTAGTTCTTCTTTACTCAAACTATTAGGAGATGCATTACTTGCAGTATTAATGTTATCATCAATTTGATAAAAATCATTCATGCCGCTAAGTACAGTAGATACTTGCGGAAAATTCCAAATATATTTAAAGCTCCATGCTGCCGGGCTGTACTTATAATTTGATTTATCAAAAATGTTTTGCACAACATTGGGAATATTTTTTGCTAATTTCCCTCCCCTTAAAGGTTCCA
>JAAZPT010000187.1 GCA_012797085.1 Christensenellaceae bacterium
GCCTTGTTCAAGTATAACTAAAAACATAATATCCTCCTTATTTTACAGCTACGTCTAAAGACTTATCCAACAAATCCTGGCTTATTTCTATACCATATTCCTCTAATGCTATTGAGTTGATATATAAAAAGCTGTTCTTTATTGCTTCAAAGGGAATGCTGCCGGCAAATTCACCGTTTAAAACACGAGCAGCCATTTCACCCGTTTGTTTGCCAAGCTCTACATATTCTATTCCAGCTGCGCCTATGCAGCCATTTTTAACCTGCTCTATTTCACTGCCAAAAACAGGTTTGCCGGCTTCTTTGGATAGTTCAAGCACTAAGGGCAAAGCGGTAACAACTGTGTTATCGGTAAGGTTTGATGTACAATCAACCTTTGGCAACAAACTGCCTAATGCTAAAGGAATATCTGCGCCAACGCCTATACCTTCTTCCAATATTTCAAAACCATAATTTGGAGCAAGTTCCTTATAGGTTTTTAGAGTGGATTCACTGTTTGTTTCACTTGTGGAATATAGTATACCAATTTTGCTCGCCTCAGGCAAAACTTCCCTTATCAAAGCAAGTTGAGCTTCAACAGGCAATACGTCGCTTGTACCTGTAATGTTGTTATCATTTGTGCCGTCCTCTTTAGCTAAACCTGCACTTATGGGGTCGGATACTGCAGAATATATTACAGGAACATTTTTATCCATTGCGGCGTTAAATGCAGCTTGGGCGGCAGGTGTAGCGATAGCGCAAATAAGATCGCATTTATCGGCTAATTGTTGTGCCATTTGATTTGTCAAGGCCATGTCCGCCTCGGAATTTTGATAAATAATTTCTATGTTTTTACCTTCCTCAAAGCCTTGAGCTTTTAAGCCTTCAATAAAACCAATGCGGCAATTATCCAATGAGGGATGTGGTGCAAATTGCAATATCCCGATTGTTAAAGTGTCTGCCATAGCAAAAGATGTTGTCAAAATTAAAATTGCAAATATTACTGATAAAAATTTTTTCATGGTAATTCTCCTTTTACATTTTACTAAAATAATTTTAATTTTTATATATAAAAACGCCTCAAGCAAATTGCTTTGCTTGAGGCGGAAAATTCAATCCGTGGTGCCACTCAATTTAGCCCAAATAGGCTCACTCAATATCACATACCAACATATGTGTCGAACTTATAACGGGCTCGCCCCCCGTTTCCCTCTAAATATCGAAGGAACCCTCAAAAATCCATTCGGGCCTTATACATGTACTGCCTTCGCACCATTGGCAACTCACTGAAACATATAAGTCAAGACCTTACTACTTTTTCTCACAGGTTTGTATTAACTTATTTAGATAATAAAATAAAACTTAAAATTAGTAAAGTTTTTTTATTGTATTTAAAAAAGCAAGTGTAAAAAAGTTTATATCTGTTTTATAAAAAACAATCAATGTGTTATAATTAAATAATTAAATGGTTTGGAGGCTTTAAATGAAAATTCAATGGTACCCGGGGCATATGGCAAAATCAAAAAGGCTTTTAGTAGATCAGCTTAAAAAAGCCGACTTTGTAATAGAGCTATGTGATGCACGCATACCTCATTCAAGCAGAAACCCGGATTTAATTGAGCTTACAAGCAATAAAAAGCGAGTTTTGGTTTTAACAAAATCGGACCTTGCCGACCCCGCTGTAACTAAAGAGTGGTTGGCCCACTATAAAAGCGTAGGCGAAACAGTATGCGCCTATGATGCCAATCCAAGATACATGAAAAAAATGATGCAGTTTGTAAAAGACGCCTCTCAGGAATATATTGACAGAGCCGAAAACAGGGGCATTAAAAAAATAGTGCGGGCTATGGTAATAGGCGTACCCAATGTGGGCAAAAGTACATTTATAAACAGAATGTGCGGCAGTGCAATTACAGCCGTTGCCGATAAGCCGGGTGTAACAAGGAGCAACCGTTGGGTTAAAGTTGACCCCTATTTAGACTTGTTGGATACTCCGGGCATGTTATGGCCAAGGCTTGACGATGTAAATGCCGCACAAAAAATAGCCTATATCGGCACAATAAAGGATGCCGTTTATGATGTTCATCAACTCAGCATAAATTTAATTAAGGATTTATTGATATTGAAACCTCAAAACACAATAGACAGGTTTAAATTAAAAACTACCGAGTTTAACAATGACATTGAAGTTTTAGAGGCCGTTTGTAAAGGCAGAGGCTTTTTAATGAAGGGTGGAGTATTTGACTTTGACCGTGCAAGTGCAGTTGTATTGGATGAATTTAGAGCGGGTAAAGTCGGTAGAATAAGCTTGGAAAGGCCATCGGAGTTTGATAATGAATAAAAGGGAACAGGCTTGGTTGGCTCAATCAAAGGCCATGCAGGAGTTTGACTTGCAATTCAGTCAGGGTGTTATCGCCGGTATGGACGAAGTTGGCCGCGGCCCCTTGGCGGGTGATGTTGTTGCCGCCGTAGTAGTTATGCCGAAGGAGCCTTTACTTCCAAGGATTAACGACAGCAAAAAGATAAGCGAAAAAGCAAGGATAGATATTGCACTGCAAATAATGGAAACCGCCCTGTTTGTTAAAATAGGCAAGGCAAGCCCTGCAGAGATAGATAAATATAATATTTTAGGAGCCACAAAATTGGCTATGGAGCGTGCAGTTGTTGGCCTTAAGGCCGATTTGATATTGGTTGATGCCCTGCAAGGCTTAAATATTGACTTTGCTATAAAAAGTATAATAAAGGGCGATGCAAAATCTTATAACATTGCTGCTGCAAGCATTGTAGCAAAGGTAATGCGAGATGGCGATATGATAGTTGCCGCCGAGCAATACCCCATGTACGATTTTGCCAACAACAAAGGCTATGGCACAAAAAACCATATTGCAGCTTTAAAGGAGTATGGGCCTTGCCCCATACACAGAAGATCTTTTATAGGTAATTTTGTTAATAATAAATAAACGATAAGGATATTATTATGTACAAACAAATTAAAAATAAACTTTTATATGTTCTTTTGCTTTTAATAATACTGTTGCCTATAGCTACCGTGTTTGCACAGCAAAACGAAAATTTAATCAGCAACGGCAGCTTTGAAAATATAGGCTCAAACGGCTTGCCGGAGGGGTTTTATACCGATGCTTACAATAACCAACCCGGTTTTACTTTTTATTCCGTAAGTGAAGAACATGCCCACAGCGGAAACAAAAGTGTAAGTGTTTATAACATAAACCCGAATGATGCACGTTTTGCTACTACAGTATCTGTAAAGCCCAACACGGTATACCTTTTAGAAGGCTATATACTTGCAGAGGGTATACCAAACGAGGGAAAGGGTGCAAACCTTTCAATTGAAGGGGTTTATAGCTTTACCCAAAGCCTTTATGATACTTATGGAGATTGGGTAAAGGTTGAAATGTATGGTAAAACCGGCCCTAAGCAGCGCAATATAACCGTTTTTGCCCGTGTGGGCGGTTATAGCGGTGAAAGTGAAGGCCGTGCATTTTTTGATGACATCAGCCTGAAAGAGGTTGAAGATGTTGCCGGCATTGCCAATGTGGAAACCTGGTATAGAGCTGAAACCAAGCCTGCAACTGTAAATAATGACAACGACAAAGCCCATACAAACATCATAGTAATAAGTGCCTTTGTTTATATGTTGTTTGCTATAATTGCAATAAAACACATGCACAGCAATGAAATCGGCCATGAAAACAAAAAACAAAGCTATGTTTTTGTTGCCGGCCTAATTGCTGCCTTTGCCTTGAGGGTTTATTTAGCAATTACCGTACCGGGCTATGCCGTTGATATAGGCTGTTTTAGTGGTTGGAGCAACTCCATGTATAGCTTGGGCCATGCAAACTTTTATAATGATGTAAGCTTTTGCGATTATCCCCCCGCTTATATGAATGTGCTTTGGCTGAACGGCTTAATAATGAACAAGTTCAGTTTAAGCCGGGAACTTTCATTGCTTTTAATAAAATTTGTACCTATCCTAACAGATATTTTAGCGGCAATAGTGCTTTATAAACTGGCCTGTAAACGTTTTAACAATTATATACCCACCCTTGTTGCATTGCTATATGCCTTTAACCCCATGCTTTTGGTTACCGGTGCCGCTTGGGGTCAAATAGACAGTGTAACTACCCTATTGCTTTTAATTGTTGTAATGTCGGTATTGAGCAATAAATGGCAATATGCCGTTCCATTCTTTATATTATCAATACTGACAAAACCTCAAGGCTTAGTATTTGCTCCTGTTGCTATAATTTCTGTAATAACCGAGCATAGACGTTTAAGTAAGAATGAATCTTTAAAGGGAGAAATACCTAAGTTTTATAAAAAACTGGGCTTGGGCTTTTTGTATTCAATAATACTTGCTGCAATAATAGTTGTACCCTTTTCCATAAATCAAAAGGACCCCTTGTGGCTTATAAGCAAGTATACAAACACAGTAGGCTCATACCAACATGCAACGGTAAACACGGCAAACATTTTTTACCTGTTGGCTGCCAACTGGGTGGATCAAAATAACCCGATAAACACTTACTTTGTTTTGGGTTTGATAGTTGCAATATTTTCTGTTCTGATGTTTATTATTATAAATAATTTAAGCAAAAGCAAAAATAATGATGATGAAAAACAGCCCGTAAAAAAACCTTTAACTTTAAAAAAATTGTTAGTAATATTAGGCGGTTTTTACATAATTGCCTTGGCTGTTATGCTTGTTGTTTCACCCACATATCATAGTTTTAGCGCAATAAATATAATTTTTACATTTTTAGTTGTTATAGCCTTGGCCTTTGTACAGGGCAATATTAAAAATATAGGCTTTTGGCTTGCTTTTACCATGCTTAGCATATATGTAAGCGCAGTACGCATGCACGAAAGGTATATTTTTGTTGCCATAATATTGTTTTTGTTTGATTTTATTTACAACAAAAACTACAACAGCTTATATTTAGCCATATTAACGAGCATACCCGCCTTTATAAATACTGCAATAGTACTTGATAACAGTGTTGTATTCGGCTCTGCCCGTGGCCATTTAGAGGATAGCACTTTAGCATTAAATATAATAATCAGTGTATTTAACTGCCTGAACCTTTTATTTGCCTATATATGCATATATAAGGGCGTAAACGGAGATATTTTAAGGGAAAAAACTGTTAAATGCAGTACAAAACGTTACTATATCAATGCCCTTATAACTGAAAAACCAAAAGTTAAATTCAGCAAAAAAGATGTTTTGCTTATGCTGAGTGTAATGGTGGTATACTCATGTTTCGCTTTTTACGGATTAGGTAGCACAAAGGCTCCTCAAACGGCATGGATAGCCTCAAACCCCGGGGAGGAAGTTGTTTTTGAGCTGGAAGATTCCAAGGATTTTGAGCTTTTATACTACGGCGGCATAAACTACAACGGCTTTGATGTTAGCACAAGCGACGACGGCATTATTTGGAGCAGCACTTACCCCGCCGAGCTGAAGGAAGGGCAAATTTTCCGTTGGAAATACTTAGTTAAAAGCAATATAGATGCCAACGGTGAAACTAATTTTTCAAACACGCCTTTAAAACTTAAGGCTAAGTATATTAAAATAATCGCAACTAATGCGGGCCTGAACTTGAATGAAATTATAATAAGAGATATAGACGGCGATAAGCACCCCTACAAAATTGTTAATATAAGCAGCAAAAATACCGGCGACTTTATACCGGAAAACAGCGATATAAATAATTTAACAGATGAGCAAGATACTATGCCCATTGAGCCCGGCTATTTAAGCGGTACATATTTTGATGAAATATATCATGCAAGAACAGCCTATGAGCATATACATAACATTCACCCCTATGAAACATCCCACCCGCCCCTCGGCAAACTTATTATGGCCTTAGGTGTGCTTATATTCGGTATGACTCCCTTCGGTTTCAGGTTTATGGGGGTTGTTATGGGTATACTTATGTTGCCCGCCTTGTATATGCTGTCAAAGCAGTTGTTCAACAGCAGAAAATTTGCCTTCAGCGCCATGTTGTTGTTTGCTTTGGACCTTATGCACTTAACTCAAACGCGCATAGCCACAATAGACAGTTTCCCCGTTTTCTTCATAATAGTTGCCTACTTGGGCATGGCAAAATATGCCACATTGGATTTTAATGCCACCCCCTTTAAAAAGACCCTTTATCCCCTTTTATTAAGCGGTGTAGGCTTCGGTTTGGCATGCGCCTCAAAATGGATAGGCATGTATGCCGGTGTGGGCTTGGCGGTGATATTCTTCCATGCTTGTTACAGGCAAATTGCTTGCGGCAACTATGCAAACAAGCACTATGACGAGCTCGTCAGCATAGCTCCGGAAAGGGAAGCTGTTATCAACAATGCTAAAAACAGTTTTGACAGAGTATTTACAACATGCCTATGGTGCGTATTGTTTTTTATAATAATACCCGCAACAATATATTACTTAAGCTATATACCCTATTTCAAGCCCTCCGGCGGCATTACATTGGATAAGGTTATAAGGGCTCAACAGGGTATGTTTAACTACCATAGCACCCCGAATTTAGGTGCAGATCACCCCTATCAATCCCCATGGTATGAGTGGCCGTTTTTGTTGAAGCCCATGTGGTACATGGTTGAATACTATGAGCCCGCAGGCTACAGCTCCACAATATTCTGCATGGGCAACCCCGCCCTTTACTATGTGGCCGCCTTTGCAATGGTGGCAGTGTTGCTTATAACCGCAAACAGGCTGTTCAGCAATAAGTTAATCGCTACTGAAAAGCGCCACAGCTACATTGTACCCTTGTTTATAAGCATAGGCTTTTTAAGCAATTATTTGCCCTGGGTGCTTGTGCCGAGATCCATGTTTATATACCATTACTTTGCAAGCGTGCCCTTTATAATACTTGCTACAATGTATATATTCAGCAGCTTTGAAAAGCGTTATCCCCAAGCTAAAAAGGCTATAAATATAATTTTGATTGTATTTATAATAATTTGTGCAATTATGTTTGTTGCCTTCTATCCCTTTGCAAGCGGTGTACAAACATCAAATAAATGGTTTGACTTTGTAAAACAAATATTCCCCCATATCAAAGTATGGTATTAAGGAGTAAATATGGTATCCCAAGCTATAACAAGCGGATTATCCGGTGTAAACGGTTGGCGTGTTGATGTTGAGGCTTTTATAAGCCGTGGTTTGCCCGCCTTTGATATTGTAGGCCTGCCCAGCACTGCCGTAAAGGAGAGCAAGGACAGGGTCAGAGCTGCCCTTTTAACATCGGGCTATAAAATGCCTCCGGCTAAAATAACTGTAAATCTTTCCCCTGCGGATTTAAAAAAGGAGGGCACAAACTTTGACCTTCCTATAGCCTTGGTTATACTTCAAGAGAGCTATCAGGAGGATATGCCCTTACTTAGCGATACATTGCTTTTAGGGGAGCTGTCATTAAACGGAAAGCTTATATCCATAACAGGCTGTTTGCCCATGGTTATAAGTGCCATGGAGCAGGGTCTTAACAATGTTATTGTGCCAACAGACAATGCCAATGAGCTAAACTGCCTTCAAGGCTTGAATGTATACCCTGCGGAAAGCCTTACGGAAGCCATAGAGCATTTGAGTGGCAGGTGCCCCATACAGCCTTTAAAGCAGTTAAGTTATAATGATTTGCTTAAAAATAAAAAAACCAGTCATGATTTAGCTCGTGTTAAGGGTCAATTTTTAGCAAGAACAGCCTTGGAAACTGCCGCTGCCGGCGGTCATAACATGCTTATGGTAGGTGTGCCCGGCAGTGGCAAAACTATGCTTGCAAGGTGTTTGCCCGGTATATTGCCTCCAATGAACTACTATGAGGCTCTGGAAACCACAAGAATACATTCCAGTGCAGGCACATTGCCCGCCGGCTCGGGCTTGCTTACTGAAAGACCTTTCAGAGCTCCCCACCACACGGCATCGGGGGCATCTATAATAGGTGGCGGCAGGCTTGCCAAGCCCGGAGAAATATCCCTCGCCCACAATGGAGTGCTGTTTTTAGATGAGTTTCCGGAATATGATAAAAAGGTGATAGAGTCATTAAGGCAGCCCCTTGAAGATGGCATTGTTACCGTTTCAAGGGTGGGTGCAAGGGAGGAATACCCTGCAAATGTAATGCTTATTGCCAGCATGAACCCCTGCCCCTGTGGCAACTTCGGCAGCCAAACTAAAAAATGCACCTGCATGGAAAGCGCCATACTCAGGTATTTATCAAGAATTAGCGGCCCTATGCTTGATAGAATAGATATACAGGTGGAAATGGACTCCGTAAGCATAGAGGATATAAACAGCAACAGCAAGCCTGAAAGTTCCGAAACCGTGCGGGAAAGGGTTGTAAAGGCAAGGCTTATACAGCAGGAGCGCTATAAAGACCACGGCATATACTGCAATGCACAGCTAAGCGGAAAGGTTTTTGACAAGTTTTGCGCCGTATCACAACAATGCAAACAATTGCTAAATGCCGCCGTGGACAAATATGGCATGAGCCTTAGAGGCTACACAAGGGCATTAAAGGTTGCAAGAACAATAGCCGACCTTGCCGGCAGGGAGGAAATTATCCCTGAGGATATCGCCAAAGCCTTACAGTTTAGAAACTTGGAGGGGCGGTATTGGAGGTAGGCAATTTTCCAACTGCTCATATATGTTATCAATTAAATAATCGGGATATTTTAAATACTTTAGTATTTTAATGGCGTTGCGTTTGCTTGCTACGCCTTTTTATATTTTATAGGGGAATTTAATATCGTCATCGTTAGCATCTTTTTAAAACTTGCCGTTATCGGCAACTTATAATAAATTATTTAAAATATTTAATTGATTTATTGCCGATAATAAATTATAATAATATTAATAATTGTTTTAATGGGGTTTTGTATATGGGATATATGTCCGTAAAGGAAGCAGCTGAAAAATGGGGAGTATCTGAGCGTAGTGTTAGAAACTACTGTGCTTCGGATCGTGTTTACGGTGCATTTTTAACAGGCAAAACCTGGAATATTCCAAAAGATGCAAATAAACCTGCAAGGCAAGCAAAACCGAAACTTGTTCCCCCTACCCTGCTTGAAATTATACGTGAGGAAAAAGAATCAAAGGTACAGGGAAGAATTTATCATAAAATACAAATTGAGCTTACATATAATTCAAACCGAATAGAAGGCAGTAAACTAAATCACGAACAAACAAGGTTTATTTTTGAAACAAATACCATAGGTTTTAATGAAAAAGGCATTAATGTTGACGATATAGTGGAAACCGTCAACCACTTCAGATGCATTGATTTAATTATAGAATATGCCAATTACAGCTTAAGCGAAAGCCTTATAAAAAAATTGCATAATACATTAAAAAGCGGCACTTCCGACAGCAGAAAATCTTGGTTTGCCGTAGGTGAATATAAAAAACTCCCTAATGAAGTAGGCGGCCAAGAAACAGCCCTACCTGAAGAAGTTCCTGTAAAAATGCGTAATTTGCTAAATGCTTATAAGCAAAAAAAGCAAAAGACCTTTGATGAAATACTGGATTTTCATTATCAATTTGAAAAAATACATCCCTTTCAAGATGGAAACGGACGTATTGGAAGGCTTATATTATTTAAAGAATGCCTTAGAGCGGGCATAGTACCTTTTATTATTGATGATGAACACAAGCTTTTTTATTACAGGGGATTAAGGGAATGGGAAAACGAAAAGGGCTTTCTTAGGGATACTTGCCTTTTCGCACAGGATAAGTTTAAAAAATATCTTGATTATTTTAGAATAGATTATTAAGACACATTATTTATATTTTATCCAACTGCTCATATATATTATCAATTAAATAATCGGGATATTTTAAATAC
>JAAZPT010000188.1 GCA_012797085.1 Christensenellaceae bacterium
CCATCGCCATCGCTATCAGCAAAGGCGCGGATAAATATCTCATAATATACTCCCCTGTTTTGGGCTTGAGCATTGCTTACAAGGCTTAAACCAATTATTATAACGGCTAAAAAACACAAAAATTTCTTAAACATAATTATTCCTTAACTGCACCTGCTGATAATACTTGGCTTAAATATTGCTGATTAAAGGCAAACACTATCATAAAGGGTATGGCAACCAATATGGCACCTGCAGCAAACATTGTAAAGTTGTTGTTTGCCCTATCCTTAATCATTTCAAACAAACCAACAGCAAGGGTCTTTTTGCTCGTAGTGGATATTAATATGCGTGGCATAATATAGTCCATCCAAGGGCCTGTAAAGCTTGTTATTGCAAGGAAAAGCACCATGGGTTTTGCAATGGGCAATACAACGCTTATAAAAGTTCTCAGGTAACTTGCCCCATCCACACGGGCGGCTTCATCAAGGCTTCTTGGAATTGTATCAAGGTAGCCCTTTATAAGCCAAATATTATAGGGCAATTGGCCTGCCGCATATATAAGCACAAGGCCAAAGTGAGTATCTAAAAGGTTAATTCTCCATAGCAATACATATACGGCTATCATGCCTGCAAAGCTTGGAAATATTTGCAACACAAGCATACCCATAAGCAAGCCTTTTTTAACCCTGAACTTAAACCTTGAGAATATATAAGCAGCAACGGTTGTACATACTGTGCTTATAATAGTATTCATTACAGCTATCTTAAATGTATTGCCATACCATTTTAAATATTCTGTTTTAGCAAACAGGTTTTCAAATTGTTTTGTGGATAAGGGGTCTGAAAAAGGTATGGGACTTGACTGGGATAGGGATGTTTTATCGGAAAAGGCGGAAGATAATGTGAACAATATGGGATAAAGCACTAAAAGCACTACTATAAACAGCACTATATACAATACTACCGTTCTCAGGTAAAACATAAAATCCTTTTTATGTACCATTATAGTTCACCATCCTTAAATGCCTTTGTACGACTATAGTTATATATTGCAAAGGGTGCAATAACTAAAAATACAAGTATTGCCAAAACAGCGGCTTTGTTGTACTGACGAAGGTCTACAGTCAATTTGTACATCCATGTCATAAGTATATCCGTGCCGCCTGCTCCACTTTGTGTGGATGCAATATCCGTTGGTCCGCCGCCTGTTAAGAAGTAAACGGCACCAAAGTTGTTTAAGTTAAAAGAAAAGCTCATAATAAACAAGGGTATTGTTTGATATAACATAAGGGGTACTGTAATTTTTTTAAACTGCATAAACTTGCTTGCACCATCAATTTCTGCAGCCTCATATAATTCCGGGGATATAGATGTTAATATGCCTGTAATAAGCATCATAAAATATGGAAAACCAAGCCATAAGTTTACTGTAAGGGCTGAAATTCTAGCCATGGTAATATCTGAAAGCCATGGTATGTTTTCGCTGATTATGCCCATTTGTTTAAGGAGCATGTTTATCGGTCCAAATGTGCCGTTTAACAAGTTACGCCAAACCATTAAGGATATCATTGAAGGTATGGCATAGGGTAAAACAAATATTGTTCTAAAAAATTTAGGAAACTTAATATTTCTATTAAGCAAAGCCATTGCCATAAGCATACCGCCAACATAGCTTGTAGTTGTAGATAATGTTGCCCAAAGCAATGTCCATATAACGGTACGCACAAAAGCGCCTGCCCATAACTCTTGATTAGCTATGCTCCTAAATGTATCAAAGCCAACCCAATCTACCGTTTTTGCAGGCGGAATGTTGGATGGGCTTGAATAGTTTGTAAATGCTATAAGGGCGGAAAATATTAAGGGCATAAGCACAAAAAACACAAGCATAAGCATTATTGGCGAAAGGCCTACCGCCGCAAATGATGTATCACCAAGGGATGATAAAAACCTTTTTGTATCTGGTAAGTAACCCGTAAGCTCGTAACGCCTTTGTGTTTTTATGGCATCATTTATATTTGAAATATAAAGTATTATAAAGGCAATAACTATTATTGAAAAAATAATACCGTCAATAAGGTAAAACAAAGAGTTTGGCCTTTGGCTAATCGGTAAATCGGGCCTTGCCTCACCCAATGTAATAAGGCCTGCTATTTTGCTAATAATTGTATTTATGTTTAAAAGTACTGCAAGCTCAACAAGGGCATAAAAAGCCCCTTTTATGTATTGCTTTTGGTATAAAAGCTGACCCAGCCCCATAAATAAAGTAGATGCAAATATACTACGTTTATCCTTTATTGGCTGTTTATATAAATTATCCTTTACCAAAGCGCCACCTCCTGAAAACAAAAAGGGTTGAGGATTCCCCCAACCCTTTGGATTTTATTAGTTAGCTAAACTTTCAACAAAGCTTGCTGCAGCATCTAATTCCTTTTGAACAGAGTTGCCGTTCCAAATATTTTTGAAAGCTGCACCCATTGATTGCCAATAACCGTCCATTGCAGGTATAGAGGGCATAGGTTTTGCAAATTTAGCTTGCTCCATTATGCCTTCAAAGTAGGGGTTTTCACTTGTTACATCAAGGCGGGGAGAAATTGTTGCTGTTGTGTCTGAACGTAGAGATTGCATTTCGTTACTCATAAGGAATTCAGCAAAAGCATGTGCTTCTTCCGGATGTTCGCTGTAAGCGGATACGAAGAAACCGCGAATTCCTGAGAAGGATGCCGGAGGATTTTCTGTCTCAGGTAAAACAGGAATATTTGCAACGCCAAAGTTTAAGCCAGCATCTTCACAACCTTTTATGGACCATGGACCTGTGATGTACATAGCAGCTGTTCTGTCATTTACGAATGCTGCATTGCAGAAATCATAGGTAATATCGTCGGCTACAACCGGAAGAATTTTATCCTTTAAGGATGCAAAGTATGTTAAACCTTTTACAGCTTCAGGGCTGTTGATGTTGTGTGCTGCGGGGTCTGCGCCTTCAGGTCCGAACAAGTCAGCACCGTACGCGCTCATAAAGATATAGTTGTAGTAAGGAGCTGCAACTTCCCAAACCAAAGCAAATTTGTTTTCAGCAGGGTTATTGTATTCAGCAGCATATTTTTCTACTTCTTCCCATGTTTTGGGAGCTTCTGCAATAATGTCCTTATTATAGAACAATGCATAGGTTTCAATAGCTAAGGGATAACCGTAAAGAATGCCTTCTGATGTTAAAGCAGTTTTAGCAGCATCCATATAGTTTGCATTGATATCTTCCGGATTAACTACGGGCAAAATCATTTCGCCTGCTAACATTTGGCCAAGCTTGTCGTGGGGAGCTGCAAAAATATCAGCGCCATTACCTGCGGGAGCATCAAGTTCCATTTTTTGAACTGTGTCTGTGTGACCAACTGCATTAAACTCAAATTTTACGTTGGGGTTTTGTTCTGTGAATTTTTCTGCAGCTAACTTAAGGAATTCAAGCTCAACGCCGTCGGATTCCCAAAGTAATAGTGTTATGTCTTCAGCTAAAGCAACATTTGCCAATGAGAAAATCATAACAAGGGTTAAAACAATAGATAGTAATTTTTTCATATTAGCCTCCTAATTAATATATTGAACAGGCATAGCCTGATCACATCAATTTTTTAAGGGATTCCCCCTCCAACCATTCAGCACCAAGCAAAACATGCCTATACTGATTTTTTTCAATTGCTCGTTTTAAAAGCTTAATTGTAGTTTTTGCCATTTCCTCAGAGGGTTGTTTCCAAGTGGCAATGGTAGGTATTGTGTAACGACCTTGAGATATACCGTCAAAACCTATAACGGATACATCTTCAGGCACCCTTATACCGTTATCATACAAGCCTCTTATTACTCCCAAAGCGATAATATCGCTCATGGCAAATACCGCAGTAAAATCTCTATGCTTTTTTAATAATTCCACTGTGGCTTTGTATGAGTCCTCCAATGAGAACCTGCATTCAATAAACAAATTTTTATTGTACTGTATGCCCATATCTTCCATACATTTTATTGCGGATTTTAGGCGCTTACCG
>JAAZPT010000005.1 GCA_012797085.1 Christensenellaceae bacterium
AAAAGGCTGAAAAGCTTAAGGGCAGCGCAAAAATTTATAGCAATACATTAACACCTAAAATAATTGATATTTTTGGCAGTGCTATCAATTTTTCACCCGAAAGTTTTAACATAAAAATAAAAGAGAATGAAAATGAGTTGAAATCCTTAAATATCCATGCTAATTATTTAAAGGGTAAAATTAAGCGCAAAAAAACTTTAGAGCAACAAATACCAAAAAAACAAGAGGAGCTAAAAAATACTCAGGATAATATTACAAAGCTGATACAGCAAGAATCTGCAATTAAAAGCAATATTGAAAACATAAGCGCTAATATTGCTAAACTTAAAAACACTTTGCCCTATCCTGAAAAATTACAAGCTACACAAGAAGTTGAAAAGTTAAAACATGAAACAAGTACTTTTGAGCAGGATATTGAGACTTTAAAAAATAAATGCGACAAACAATCCGCATTTTTAAACGAACAAAAGGGCATAATAGCAAGTTTGGAACAACAAACAAGTATTGTAGAGCTTGACGATATTAATGCCTTAAAAAATACACGTGAGCAGCTTAAAAATGAAATTTTAAAGCTTGGCGAAGCTATAAGCAGGCATAAACTTATTATAAAAGACAACACAAGCTTAAAAGATAAAATAATAAAGGACCATGATAAATATATAGAAGTATATAGAAAGTTTTTATATATAAACGAGCTTAGTGATACGGCAAACGGTAAAGTTGCAGGCAAACAAAAAATAATGCTTGAAGCCTATGTACAAATGAGCTATTTTGATAGAATAATTGCAAAGGCTAATATTAGGCTGCTTGAAATGAGCAATATGCAATACGAGCTTGTTAGGCGCAGTGATGACGGTTCAAGGGTTTCACAGGTGGGTTTGGATCTTGATGTAATAGACCATTACAGCAACACCGTAAGGAGTGTAAACTCATTATCCGGCGGGGAATCCTTTAAGGCATCATTAGCCCTTGCCTTAGGTTTATCCGATGTAATACAGCAATCATCGGGCGGTATAAAATTGGATACAATGTTTGTTGATGAGGGCTTCGGCACATTGGATGATAACTCTTTAAACCAAGCTATAAAAACATTGGTAGGCTTAACACAAGGCAACAGAACAATAGGCATAATATCCCACGTAAATGAGCTTAAAGAGCGCTTCGACAAAAAAATAAATGTAGTAAAGGATAGGCAGGAAGGCAGCAGGGTTGAATTGATATTATAATATTGCTTAAATAGTTTATTTATATGGAAAAATATAAATATTTTCTTGACACTTTATTTTAACTATTGTATAATATTCATTGTCGCTTTAGACAGTTGGAGAGATGGCCGAGAGGTTGAAGGCGCTGGTCTTGAAAACCAGTGATACCGCAAGGTACCGGGGGTTCGAATCCCTCTCTCTCCGCCAGTATACCGACCTTTGGAGAAGTACCCAAGAGGCCGAAGGGGCTCCCCTGCTAAGGGAGTAGTACGGGAAACCGTAGCGAGGGTTCAAATCCCTCCTTCTCCGCCAAAAACCCGGCAGTTTCAATAACTACCGGGTTTTTTATTTTTTGAAAAAATTTTTAAAAATCTTTTTATTTGCAACAGTTACTTTTCATTAAAAGTATAAAAATAAATCATTGCAGTTAGGTTCAGGCTTTCTGAACATTTTTTTCTCTCCAGGGAAGATAGAGCAGTGTCCAGACAACGACAAGAATGGCAGCGAAAGCAAGTATAAACCCGGGATTGCCGAGCAATGTCTCAAATACAACGAAAGGGGTCCCCTCCGGGGCATAATTTAGGAAAAAGAAATTCGTATCAAGAACCTTGTTGAGGGGGTAAATAACAACAAGCAAAATTAGAAAATAAGGCAGAATTGAAAAAAAACGCTTGGGCTTAGGTTGAAATCCTCCGATTAACAAGAGTATAGGATAGAGGGCAATTGCAGTATGAATGGTGTTAGTCTGCCAGTATATGATATTTAGAACGGGCAGTTTTGACCAGTTCGGGCTGATAAGTGCCACCAGCCCTCCGGGAAGACCTGTTGCATACAGCCACTCAGCCGCTTTCTTCTTACCGGTAAGTAAATGAACAGCGACGATTATGACATTTATGCCGCACAGATGAAAAGGTAAATTTTCCCACTTAAACTGACCGATGATAAGAAGATATATATCTTTAAGAGTTTCGTTGATAATAATAAAGAGTGCCAAGTTTCGAAGCATCTTCTTTCTTTTTGTCTCATCAAGACGTTTGAACTTCTGCGCAGTCAGTGCAATAAAAAGAAACTCTAAAAAAAGTACTGTGAAATGCGTAGGGGTGAAAATTCCGGTGCCATAGCCTGGAGCGACCGTATCGACAGTTTTAAAAAGCTGAGAAAAGTCCATATCATTCGTATCCTTATCTATGTTGATTTTTTATAAGATGTAAGGCAGTTGCAAAAATTTCATATTATCCTGAAAGGCGTATAGTATGCTGGAGTGTTCAATGAAATGCATATCATATTTTATTGAGGTTGGTTGCAGCCTTATTACGCCGCAGCTTAGCCTTAGTGCTCAGTGTTATTTTAGCTGATCATCTCAGTTCGGTTTAGCTCATTTTCTTGTCTACAAGTAGCAGCCACATTAGGTTTATTAAGAGCCATTGCATTTTCTCCATGTTAGTAAACAATGTGTGTTTCTTCCTTTTGATCATTTTTTAGCATATCACACAAGCGCCTTATATTCAATAGAATATCACAAGCGGTAGTTGTTTATATTAAGTACTTTGAGTTAAATTGAGCAATGTAAGGTCTATAAAATATACAAATAAAAATAATGCGATAGATCTAATAAATTATAAAAGATATATACATAAATATTATAAATTTCAGCATATAAAATTTAAATAAAATATCATTATTTTAAAAATAATATGATATAATTAAATAAAAAGGGGATGAATAAAAATGACTTTGAAAGAGGTTAGCCAATTGCCTGATAAGTTTTCTCGATATACACTTTATATAATTCTGATACCATTAAAAATATTAAGAGTATTATTTTATATTGTGTTAGGTTTAGTAGGCGGATTGCTAAAAAAATAAAGCGGGAATTATACCCGCTTTTAAATTGCAATGACGAATAATTAATACTGTATAAATATTTATGCTTAAGAATATTAAAATGAAAATCATTCTGTTGCCCTAAAAAAGTTTTCATTTTTGTCTCATAAAATCCAAATACTCTTTATTTGTCCTTTGCATCCAAATATTACAGCATATTACAAAACCCCCTGTATAAATACAGGGGGTTTTGAGCAAATATTTGATTTAGTCACATATTAATCATCATCGCCGTCATCGTCGTCATCATCATCGTCATCATCATCGTCATCATCATCGTCGTCGCGATCATCATCGTCATCATCGTCATCATCGTCATCATCGTCATCACGATCATCGTCATCATCATCATCACGATCATCATCGTCGTCGTCATCATCGTCATCATCGTCATCATCGTCGTCGCGATCATCATCGTCATCGTCGTCGAAATCGAAATCTGCGTCGACTAATTTGCCGGTAGTAGCATCCAATTCAAATTCATACTCGATTCCATCAGCAACGAATTTCAATTCATACACATCGTCATCACGTTCATATTTCCATTCTGTTACGCTACCCGGGTCAATACCCAATTGTCCAAGAATTATTTCCGCTACTTTTTCTTGCTTTAAATAGCCATCCTCAAGTATATCGTCCTGGTCAATTGTAATTGCGAGGGAATTTCCGCCAATATTAGCTATAGTTTGGTTAACGTTATCTGCAATATTTTCAAGGAAATCATCATTCGGATAAGCGGAGTCTTTACCCAGCTTTATTATTGTGTTCTTCTCGCGTCCTTTTAGAGTCTGTGCAAAATAGCCGTTCAAAAACATTCTCTCAGTTAATTCACTTGCTACCGTTGCACAATCTTTGCCTTGATAGTTCGTATACCCATTTAGTACACTTTTGCCGTCATCATTGGTGCCCTTTACATTCAGTACCGCTCCCTGTGCGTTATACTCTATTTCAATTTCAGGATCGACACTTAGCAAAATAACACCTGCGGTTTTACTGTTTGCAACAGAGTTAATGTTCTCCGCTTCGCTGCATCCAACGAACATAAACAATACCAATGTTAATGCCATACATTTGAGCATTATAGTTTTCAAGTTTTTCTTCATTATCATTCATCTCCTTTTATTAGTGGGTTTTTGTTTACCCTACTAATAGAATACGGAGTGCTTTTTTGAAAACCGGGGGTAAATGGAATATTTTTTAAAAAATATTTTTTAATTAATCATCGTCGTCATCGTCATCATCATCATCGTCATCATCATCATCGTCGTTGTCGTAGCGGTCATCGTCATAGCTATCATCATCGTCGTCATTGTCATAATAATTGTAATTTTGGATATATTCCGTAGCAGTAGGAGCAGGTTCTACAAGTATAACAACTTCCACAGGAGTAGGAGTAGGTTCCACAAGTATCACAACATCTTCGGTCTGAGGAGTTTCTTTTTCATTAGAAACAGTTATGTCAAACTTGACAACCAACATGTTACGCAAGCGTTCCTCTGTAGATATCCGCCATTCTTCATTTTCAGATTCCGCAGTTACCACAATTTTCCCGTCATCTTTCAGATATCCCATATCTATGGCGCGGTGGGAAAGCTCCTCGGCAACATCATCCACAGTTTTCATAAATGTATTTACGCCACTTATCAATGTATCACCGTCATTATTTAAGCCTTCCAAGCCAATGGCATAGTTTAAACGATTGACTTCTATTTTTACATCCGGATTTATTTGCATACGCACATTGCCATAGGGAGTAAACAGGAGTTGCCAAGATCCAATTACCATTAAACAAATGCAAGCAGCTGCAGCTATTAATTTATACAGATATTTTGGCATACCGTCCGTCTTGCGAACATCTTCCTCTTCCTCAATTACAACATCTACAAGCTGACCTACTTCATAATTAATATTAGCCACTCTTAAAAAACGGCCTTGCTCATCCAGTGCTACAGCATAACTGCGGTGGCATTCCAAAATCATATATTTCATTGTTTATGCCCCCTTCCTTCTATAGGTAACTGGCGCAAGTGACCTCTAATAATTTCAAATCCGTTAGTATAGGCGAGCAGTATCGCCACCAAATAGCTTCTGTGGCGCTCCAATGTTTTAAAATGTACACCCGAACCGCTTGCCAGTTGGCTCATAGGCAAGCGCTTTTTTTCGGTCAACACATTCAACAGTTCCGGATGAGCCTTTGCATAGGCAAGAACCTTATGGCAGGCAACCAGTGTTCTCTCCTGTTTAGGGCAGTTGTCTGCAATATCAGTCAATGACAAGCCATATTTGGAAAGCTCATTTGAAAATTTAATAATTTCTTCCCGTGCTGCCACACGTTGAGTGCGCATATTTATTTCATCGTGCCCGCTATCCAGTTTTTCCAGCAAGGTTATGCCGTCTTCCCCTCCAACAGGTTCTTCGAGAGATACCGTACCCTTATGTCTCTGCTCTTTGCGACTGTTATCAATCAGTCGGTTGCGTATAGCTTTAGCCGCATACGACAAAAAAGCCCCCTTGTTTTTTTCATACAAGCGCACAGCTTGATGAAAAGCGAACATGGCTATGGAAAGCATGTCGTCCCGTCCTTCAACGGGAATAACTCCCGTAAATTTTGCAGTCTCCGCCTTAATGAACGGGAGATATTTATCGATTAGGCGATCAGCTGCCTCATTGTCTGTTTTCGCCGCGTAGACCTGCAAGATAATATCAGATTCTTGTTTCATACACAATTACTACTCTCATAATTACTATCTCATAGATAGATATACGTACCTTATCAATGATTTTCGGGGTATTTTACTATATAATCTATATTTTTTAAAAAAGAAATATACCCATTGAATTGAACCATGTAAAATTTACACCATATATAATGAAGTATAATATTAAAACCGCTAATTGTAAAGAAGAGAGGGAAGATGGTGTTTGCACTATCACACAAATATAAGAAATATGCGGAAACGGCATTAGAGGGTGTGTTTTGTGTTGAATTTGTGTTTTTATTTATAAAGTTTGTAATCAATTGATTATGGGCTTTTTTGTTTTTTAAAAAAGTATTAAAAAAAAGCCCATGTAGGGCTAGACTATTTATTCCCAAAATATAACCCATGGAAATTCCGCTTCCAAGGCATCGAGGAAATCCTCGTTCCCTAGCCAATCCTCAAAAGTTGGAAAATCTTCATACACACTACCCCATGAGCGTGATATATCCCCATACTGCAAGGTATAACGACTTTCAAAGTCACTACAACTAAAATC
>JAAZPT010000189.1 GCA_012797085.1 Christensenellaceae bacterium
AAGAAAAACTAACTTTTTTTAATACCATTTCAACAATTTGTACTAAAACTGCTATTACTAATATAAACGCAATAGTTTGCAAATATTCTAAATTAAGCGGTATTAATAAAAACTCTTGAATAATATAAGCCATTAATGAAGCTAATGCCATAACAAAAGTTACTGCCATACCCATACCAAAAGCAGTACTTGTATCCTTAGATACTCCCAAAAATGGGCAAATACCTAAGAATTGAGACATTAAATAGTTATTAACAAGAATACTACTTATTAAAATTAATATATAAATGTTCATGCATTAGCCTCCTTTTCTTTTTGTTTTCTATCATATATAGAAAACAACTTGTTTACTAAAAACGCTAATAATCCTAACATTAAGAAGCCACCTGGCGGTTGTGCAATTATCCCCATTGGAGGTAATGCATCCGGCAATATTTGAATTCCAAAAAAAGTGCCTTTTCCTATTATTTCTCTAACGGATGCTAAAAAAGTTATTGATACTGTAAATCCCAAACCCATTCCAATTCCATCAAAAAGTGATAATAAGGGAGGATTGTAGAAAGCATATGACTCAGCACGTGCAAAAATAATACAGTTAACAACAATTAAAGGGATATAAATTCCTAATGATTTATCTAAGGCAGGTAAAAAGGCTTTAATTAACATTTGAACTATTGTAACAAAAGATGCAATAACAACAACAAATGCTGGTATTCTTATCTTTTCATCAACAATCTTTCTAATTAAAGAAATAACAACGTTTGAACCTGCTAAAACAAAAGTTGTTGCCAGACCCATACCAATTCCTTGTGAAGCTGCTGTAGTAATTGCTAAAGTCGGACACATCCCTAACATTAATCTAAATGTAGGATTTTCATTTATTATGCCATTTAAAAGAGTTTGCATATATATCTTTCTATTTTTCATTGCTTACACCTCCCCAAAAGCTCTTGGTCTTGTCCATTTATCTATTAAAGGTGTTGCAACATTCATAAATAAAATTGCAAAAGAACAACCTTCCGGATAAGAACCAAATGCTCTTATTACAAATAATATTATTCCACAACCTATTCCCATAATTATTCTACCAACTTTGTACATAGGACAAGTTACATAATCTGTTGCCATGAAAAAAGCACCCAACATTAAACCACCACTTAAAACATGGCCTAAGGCGCTGTCAACAATATTTTCAGAAGAATAAATATTCCCTGTTTTTATAAGGAATAGTATAAATACGGTACCAATAAAGAAAACGGGAATTCTCCAGTCTATAACTTTTCTTACAATTAAATAAATTCCACCAATAAGCAATGCTATTTTAGATGTTTCCCCTATCATTCCGGGAATATTACCTAAAAACAATTGTGATAAGGTAAATGAATTTTGAGAAGAAATAAGTGGTGTTGCAACAGAAACCGCATCAACGTTGAATCTAAAACCTTGATATAAATTTCCAACTTCAGGAATCAATCTTGCTGACATTAAAGCTGTCCAAGATATAAATAATATTGTTCTGGCAGCTAGTGCCGGATTTATAAAGTTTTGGCCTATACCGCCATACATTTGTTTTACTAATACTATTGCAAGCATACTACCAAAAACCGGGATCCATAATGGTGCTGTAACAGGTACATTTAATGCAACCAATATTCCAGTTACAACAGCACTTAAATCACCTAATGTGCTTTTTTTATGAGATAGTCTTAAAAAAAAGTATTCGGATGCAATAGCGCTTACAACAGACAAAAGAACTATTATAAGTGCTTTTAATCCAAAAATTATTACACTGGCAATAATTGTTGGTAATAATGCTATGCAAACTTCTAGCATTAATTTTTGTGTACTTGTATTATCCCTTAGAAAAGGGGTTGATGTTACAACTAATTTTGTATTCATTTATTTGTCACCCCTTCATTTTTTTTGAATTTTTTTGTTTAATATAATATTTGCTCAATTTGCAGCTTTGAGTTAATCTGCGTTTTGATGGACAAGACCAAGAACATACTCCACACTCTATACAACTCATTACTTGATACTTTTCATTATCAAGAATTTTTTTATTTCTAACATTCCTATCTATTTCACTAGGTGAAAGTTTCATTGGGCAATTATATCCACATCTACCGCACCTAATACAAGGTAACTCTTCTGCATCTGAATATGCCTCTTCCAGAGCTATAATGCCCGAATACCCTTTTGTAAGTGGAATATCTTTTCTTATTATAGGCTCACCCATCATTGGACCACCCATAACTATCATCTTAGTGCTATCTTTTAAACCACCTGCTTCTCTAACAATCTCTTCCACAGGAGTCCCAATTCTTACTTTTAAATTTTTAGGTTTATCAAAATTACCTGCTATGGTAACAATTCTTTCAACAACAGGCTTTCCATATCTAACCGCCTCATATATTGCAAAACAAGTAGCTACATTTAAAACAATAACACCAACACTTGCGGGCAGTTTCCCAATTTTTACTTTTCGTTTAGTTGCTGCATAAATAAGTTGTTTTTCACCACCTTGTGGGTAAACAACCGGGAAAGACATAACAGAAAAGCCTTCTAAGTCTTTAACTTTATCACTTAATAATGCTATAGCATCAGGCTTGTTATCCTCAATTCCAATAATAACATTTTTAGCATTAAGAACTTTTTTTGCAATACTAATACCATTAATTATCTCATCTGGATGTTCAAGCATTAATCTATGGTCGGCACTTATATAAGGTTCACATTCAACTGCATTAATAATAAGTGTATCAATTTCTTCTTCAGGCGAAAGTTTTACATGGGTCGGAAAAGCTGCTCCACCCAAACCTACAACACCCGCTTTTTTGATTTTTTCTATTATTTCTTCTTTGCTTAAATTTGAATAATCCTTACACTCCTCAAGCTCAACCCAAGTATCATTAAAGTCGTTATCAATTATTACACTATTAACATAATTGCCATGAGCTACCATAACTCTTTCAACAGCAACAACTTTTCCTGAAACACTTGAGTGAATATTGGCCGAAATGTCACCTTGAGCTTCACCTATCAATTGCCCAACTTTAACTAAATCACCCTTTTCAACTAAACATACACTAGTTTTTCCAACATATTGACATAATGGA
>JAAZPT010000190.1 GCA_012797085.1 Christensenellaceae bacterium
TAAAAATCTTTTTCATTATTAACTTTCCAAACAGGTAATTTTGTTGCAATATAAACTTTGTCTCTAATGCCATTAGATAATACTTCCGCAATAAACTTTTCACTGTTTTTTTGATGGTAAGTATACGCAGTGTCAATATAATTAACACCTTTTTCAATTGCATAATGAATTTGTTGTGTAGCTAATTTTTTATCAATTTGAGAGTCATTACCATTTAATATGGGTAAACGCATAGCTCCATAACCTAAAATTGACACATCTTTTTTATTACCAAGTTTTCTATATTGCATATTTACCTCCAAAAATATATTTTTTAATTATATCAGAACAAAAAACCAATAACAACACATACAATATATGGAAATTAAAAAATAAAAAGGACTATAAGTTGATATTCGATTAAAATAATTACGTTTTTCTATTTTTTTGCTGGAAATATGCATTTTATTGTTGTATACAAACACATTTTGTGTTAGACTATATGTTGTAATTAATTGTAAAATAACATCAACAAATGGTGGCGTGGAAATGACTCCTACTTTTATAGTATGTTGTACCATTGTTGCTTTTGCTTTATTGCTATTAATTTTTACATTAATAGCAGAGCGCAAAGGTAATAAAAAATTAAAACTTCAAATGATAAAAATGAGCTATTCACAAATGTTTGCTCGTCTATTACCTTACCTTAATGAAAGCAAAAAACATTGTATTAGCGCCTTAAAAATAGATTGTAAAGGTGTATATATAGACTATATATATTCCGGAAAAGTGTGTCATAGATCTTTTAATTTACAAACTGAAGGCTTTTATAGATTAAGTAATGAAAATATAGAAGTGTTATCTTGCTTAATTGAAGAAATGTTACCTGTTTTAAGAAATAGTAGAAAATATCATTTTGAAATAGATAAGAAACCAGCATTAAATGGTGAAATTAAGCATATATATAATTATTGTATTACATTATCCTACAGAAAAGCACTTGAATACTATAAAGAAAGCAACTTGATGGTAAACAGTATATCAAGAGTTAATTAAGCTTGTTAAAAGCTTCGAGGCTTTAAAAGTTTGTTGAAATTGAATTTCTAAATAGTTGCACAGAAGGTCAAATATCTCCTTTTGTGCTTTTTTATTTGGTGTTTGTAAATAAGATACCGTTTCTATCATATTAAGTAATTCTATATAATATTGTATGTCTATTTTTCTTTTTTGGAAATTTCCAATTTTATTACAGTTACTACAAAAAAAACCACCTTCAAAAGGTTCAAAATCTATTGTTTTATAATTCTCGGGTAATATTCTTGTTGAACAATTTACACAGTGTTTTATTCTAGGCTTATAACCACTAATAATGCTAAAGTCTAAAAGAAATTTGTTAATAACAGTTAAAGAGTCTATATCATTTTGGTTTAGAACTCCTAATGATTTTAATAGATAATTGAATAAAGTTTTGTTCTCCTGATTTTCTTGAACAACTGCATTGCAAAGTTGTAACATATAGGAGCCACAAGAAAGCTTAAAATGGTCCAGCCTTAAGTTATAAAAATATTTATCAATAGAACAGGAAGTCAATGTATACCTTCCGTTTTTTTCATATAATAAAAATTCACCAGTAACAAATGGTTCTGAGGCCCGTAGTAGTGGGCTTTTAGGTCTTTTGCACCCCCTTGATAATACCGACACACTGCCCCTATCCGGCGAAAATATTGTAAGCATTTTATCGTTATCTTTATAATTAGCGCTGTGCATAACAATACCATAAACTTTAATAACTGCCATAAAACCTCCATTATTTAAAAGCTACAATCATAATAGATTGTAGCATATATTATTAAATATTGTAAAAATTACACGTATTAATGAATGATTGTTCTGCAACTTGTTCCAAGCTTAATTGTTTTATTTCTGCAATTTTTTTAGCAACTTCAACTACATAAGCCGGTTGATTTATTTTCCCTCTATAGGGTACCGGACTTAAATAAGGGCTGTCTGTTTCAATAAAGAATTGATCTAATGGTACACTTTTAGCAATTATAGGGAGCTTTGCACTATTTTTATATGTTAATGGCCCTGCAAAAGATATTATATACCCCATTTTAATGTACTCATTAGCTATTTCTAAACTTCCACTAAAACAATGCATTACAGCTTTTTTTACATCTCTACGTTTTTTTAATAATTCCAACATATCACCGTGAGCATCCCTAACATGAAACATTACCGGAACATCAAGAGCTACAGCAAGATCCAGTTGTTCATTTAAAACCTTTTTTTGTGTTTCTCTATCACTATGTTCATAATAATAATCAAGGCCAATTTCGCCTATACATACAACATTTTTTTCTTTAGACCATTTTTCTAAATTATATAAATAATCAGTTTTAAAATGTTTTGCTTCATGGGGGTGATAACCTACTGTGCCATAAACAATATCATAATATTTTTTTGTTAAATCAACTATTCTTTTTGAAGTTTCCAAGTCAGAGCCTGCACAAATACATTTCTCAACTAATGCAAGCTTCATATTAGAAATAATATTATCTATATCATCAAAA
>JAAZPT010000021.1 GCA_012797085.1 Christensenellaceae bacterium
ATGATATGGATTTTACTGCCGGGAAGAATGCATATGTCATTGAAAAATTAAGTGATTATTCCTATAAAATACAAAAATCAGAAATAATTGCTTCGATGCTCGCAAAAGGTGGTAAATTAATGTATCCTATTGGTAATCCACTTTTTACCGATGAATTTAAATTAGCCTTTGAAACAGCATATAATAATAATGAAAATTTTTTTGAATTTAACAACGAATCATATTTAATTGTTGCTGATAGGATAGAAGTAAGTATTGGAAAATCAAAAGATTATGCTTTAATGAGCAAATATATATATAATGCCTACACTGAGGATTTGCAATCATTTGTTGATTCTTATGGATTTAGGAATAATGTAGAAAATGCTGCTGCTAATAATGTTAGAGCTTTTAGTTATGAAAATAAAAAATACTCTATAGAACGTGACGAAGATGATATTATTTCAGTATATGATGTAACAGATAACGAAAAAAAACCTATTTCTACCATATCTGATGTTATTATTACTCCAACTAATAAAAGAGAGTTTTTATCTATTGATTTTGTTAATGCTGTTAAACACAATATTGCTGATAATAACAACAGATTTATATTTTCAAGTATAGATAATGATGGAAACAATATTGAAACTGAGTATAAAATTTCGTTAAGCAATGCAATCTATACTATAACAAGTGTTCAACCTAGGTTATTACAAAACATTTATGGACCACCTAGTGAAGAAAACATTTTGGGTACAGATGAAAAAGGAATGGATATGTTTACGAGGCTTATGTACGGAGGCCGTATATCCTTAATGGTTGGTTTTGTTGTTGTTTTTTTAGAAATTATAATAGGCGTTATTTTTGGTGGAATTTCAGGTTACTTTGGTGGCTGGGTAGACAATTTATTGATGAGATTTGTTGATTTGTTTAATAGTATTCCTACGTGGCCAATGCTTATAATATTTGGGTCTGTTATGGATACAAAAGAAGTCGATTCAACAACAAGAATATTCCTGTTAATGCTTGTGTTGGGCTTGCTAGGATGGACTGGTATTGCCAGAATAGTTAGGGGACAAATACTATCTTTAAGAGAGCAAGACTTTATGGTTGCAACTGAAGCAACGGGGTTAAGTATTAGAAAAAGAATATTCCGTCATTTAGTTCCAAATGTTATGCCATTGTTAATTGTTCAAGCAACTATGAGCCTTGGTGGCATAATAATAACAGAAGCAACATTATCATTCTTAGGCTTAGGGGTAAAACCTCCAATTGCATCATGGGGTAGTATTATAAACGCAGCAAACAACCTTCACGTAATGCAAAGCTGTTGGTGGGTATGGTTACCTACAGGATTTTTAATTGTATTTACTGTTTTAGGCTTTAACTTTGTTGGTGATGGTTTGCGTGATGCATTTGATCCAAAGATGAAGAGGTAGGTGATAAAGTTGTTTGGTAATAAAAAAAGAGAAAAGAATTATTTATCTGCAAAAGAGTCAAGAAAAATAACAAGAGAAAATAGAAAAGCTATAAAAGAGTTTGAAAAAAGACGTAATAGAAAAGATGTTCCTGAAAGTGAATACTTAACTGTTATGAAAAACTCAGAAAACATAGTTGAATTTGATAATTTACACACTTATTTTTTTAGTGATGTTGGTGTTGTTAAAGCTGTTGATGGAGTTACCTTCAGTGTACCAAAGGGTAAAACTGTTGGTGTAGTAGGTGAATCCGGTTGTGGAAAATCAGTAACGAGTTTGTCTTTAATGCAACTGTTACAAAGACCATCCGGTCAAGTGGTAGATGGTGAGATAAGATTCAATTTAGGTGATAAAGTTGTTGATGTTGCAAAAGCTCCTACCTATGTTATGGAAAAAATAAGAGGCAAAGAAATTTCCATGATTTTCCAAGAACCCATGACAAGTTTGAATCCTGTTTTTAGAATTGGTGCACAAATTTATGAAGTAATTGAACTCCATAATAAAGATATGGATGAAGAGGCAATTAAAGCTCATACAATTGAAATGTTAGATATGGTTGGTATAGCTAATGCTGAGGGAGTTTATAATATGTATCCTCATGAACTATCAGGTGGTATGAGACAAAGGGTTATGATAGCAATGGCATTATCATGTAATCCTAAGTTGATTATTGCTGATGAGCCGACTACAGCCCTTGATGTTACAATTCAAGCTCAAATTTTAGATCTTCTAAGGAATTTAAAAAATAAAATAAACAGTAGTATAATGTTAATAACTCATGATCTCGGTGTTATTGCAGAAATGGCTGATTATGTTGTCGTAATGTATGCAGGAAGAATTGTTGAACAAGGAACTG